>JAFTAG010000071.1 GCA_017458655.1 Ruminiclostridium sp.
ATTCGTACCGCCCTAAAGCCGTCATATTGCACAGATTTTCCTTGACATACGACAGTATGCCTGCGAAAAATTTGTACAATCTGCCGACTTTATGTCGGCACGCCTGAACGACAATAGGTTTTTAGAGGAGCCCTAAAATAAAAATTCCCCGACCGTCCGTTACCGAAGGATCGGGGATATTTGTTTTAAATTTTTCACAATACGGCAAAAAGCACGATACCGACAACACAAGCGATACTGCCGATCATTTCGGTCGCCGAGCGCTCCTTGCTGCGTATGAGCCCGATTAGGAACAGCGATACGAGCACCATGGGCTGAATGAAGGAATAGCTTGTGATGCTTATGGCTATGACGGCGTTTTCGAGCAGTGTTCCTATCGTGTTGGGTACTCTCACCGCTATGACGATAAGAGCGCCTTTTTTGTTCTCCCGGAATATCTTCGCAGGGCGAACCTTTATCAGCGTTACGAGCGTTATCAGAACGAGCGCGGGCAGCAGCTGCATCGTTGAGGATACATACGGCGTAAAGCTTTTTATAACGATGCTGTAGCCGTATTTCGACAGCATATAGAATATCAGCGGCAGCAGCACCTTCCGGCGATCCGGCTTTTCCTTCTTGTCGGAACGCACTATCAGGACAAGACCGACAGCCGTGACCGCTATACAGCCGAGCCGTGTGAAGCGAAGCGGCTCTCCGCCGATAACCTCGGTGAAATACGAAACGAACATATTGACGCCGAGCCACGCTTTCAGCTCAAATGCCGACAGCTCCTTCATTACGAGCATACTCAGATAGAACTCGAGGAATTTGCACAGAGCTACCAGCAGCACCGCGGCAAATGACTGCCACACGAGCTCGAACCGTATCTCCTGCAAGGGCAGGCTGCAAGCGACAAACACCGACATCGACGCGCACATCAGAAAGGTGAAGTCGTTTCCCGATATCTTCGCGTCGTGCGCGGCATACCGGTCGGCAAGTGAAGTGGTCGTGTAGCACGCCGTCACTCCGAGCATCAGAAATATTGCGTTCATACCTTTCCCGCCATTTCACAAATTGTTAAGGCTTTTTTATGTGCCCGTTATCAAATATGCAGCATATACATTGCACGGAGACTGTCGGAAAGTGTCGGGAACAGCGACGCAAGTATGACAGTCAATGCCAGATAATGCTTCAGCTTATCGGGTGGCAGATCCTTATACCATTTTTTATCCTCCGGCTGCATATTTGTGACCTTTATCATCACGAATATGATCATAGCGGTCACAAATCCGCACCACCTGCCGTAATCGACATCGGAGATGAACGGCAGTATCGCGACGAGCATGGACAGTCCCATTGCAAGATATCCGAGCTTCGGGAGCAGCTTCTTTTCCATTGACGATGAGTGCTTGAGCATATAGATAAATCCGAACAGCAGAGGCAGGCTCATAAGAAGGTAGATTATCGCATTTTGAATATGAGCCGGGGTTATACTGTAGTGCCATCTTGCAATTCGCTGCATACTGTCTGTTATGAATATATCCGTGATAATGACGCGTGTGTGGTCAAACAATACGTGCTCAAGGAACTGCTCGTGCGAGCGGTCGTATATCACATTCATATAGTCGTCGGCTGTAATACCTTCCGGAGAGGCATAGACAAACATAAAATAGAAAAATACGGCAGCGGTAAATATCACGGCGGTCACGGTGACAACGGAATTTCTCACTATATGCCCTTGATCATTCACGAACGCCCTGTAGGCAAGTATAATGAACACGGCAGGGAACATCATACTTATATATACCGGGTGGATAAACATGCAAAGTGCGCTCAATATGGGAACAAACCAAACCAGCTTCCTGTTTCTTGCGGCGATATCGATACAGATGACCCCTGCTATCATTATCAGAACGTCCGCAGTTTTTAAGATATTGCCGATACAGAAGAGAAATGAGAATGCGGGGGAGACAATGAATAAAAAGGACAGCATACCGATAACGGTACGCTCCGCTTTTGTTTTGGTGCGCTTGATATCTCTGTAAAGATAAAATACCAAAAAAGCGATCAGAACGACCTTCAATAATGTAGAAACATATATGACCGTACCGGGTCTCAGGTTATATCCGAATATGGCGTAAAGCAGGCTCCCGTAAACTCCGCGGGGTATCAGACCGAAGCTCTGATAGCTCACATAGCTTATGACCATATCGTAATCGTTCAGCTGTGAATAGATCAGTGTATATGTAAGATATTTTGATATTATCAGTATGACCGATATCTTGAAAAACGTCG
Organism: Ruminiclostridium sp.; assembly: GCA_017458655.1. Lineage (GTDB taxonomy): Bacteria > Bacillota > Clostridia > Oscillospirales > Ruminococcaceae > Ruminiclostridium_E. Next base: position 2,275 of record JAFTAG010000071.1, read on the forward strand.
GTTTGTCGATCTTATCGATGAGCGTGAATCTGCCTTTTTCAATGAAGAATACCACCGCAGCGCACACGACAATGATCGCATAATTAAAAAACAGCATATCGGGTGCGAAAATATCAAGAAGCATTACCGCTGTCAGACAGAACAGAACAAAAACCTTTCCGCGGCTGCCGCCTTTATTTATGCAGAATATGCTTCCGAGCGACTGTTTGAGCTCACTGAGTCTGCTTTTGGGAAGACCGCTTTCTGAAAACGGACGGCGGGCAGCCTTTATTATGTATGCCAAAGAAAAAGCAATAGACAGCAGCACAAAATTGTTCTTGTTTATGAACAACTTGAACGTTCCGTAAGCGGTAAAATTGACGGGTATATAAAACGTGAACCATGTGAAGGGTGTTGCGGTGTACCATTTCTGGATATCGACATATTGCAGCTTCATACCGTCCTTCTGATTGCCGATTATGTATTCCTTTACCGCATCGAGGTCGGTGACCGTATTCATGGCATTGATCTGTGTTACGGCAAACACAGCGGCAGCGGCGCATATAGCGGTAATGCACATTGCCCGCAGTTTTGCCGGCTCTTTGCAGATGATATTCGCGGTAAATGCGGTCACTGCCGATATCGGTATGATCAGCATGACAGCTCTGCAGTCGATCATTTGTGCGGAGAACACGAGAATGAAAACGATCGGGATATAGCGTGCTTTTAAAGATACCGCGGCAAGAACAGCTCCGACTGTCAGTGTCAGGGCAGTCATTGAATTGAACGAGAAGTTGCTGATATAAGTGTCTTCGCTCGATGTGACGGTTATTATAAGTATAAATACCAGTCCCGCGAAAGCCTCAAACTTTCTGCCTTTCCCGTCCGCGCGCTTTATAAGCGCATACGCGAATACGGTAAACAGCAGAAGTAAAACGAGATAGGCGCACTTCAATATCATCGAGATATTGTCGAAGTCGCGGAAACTGAAATTCATTATGCCGAACAGGGTATTGGGACGGAATTCTCCCGGAGACTGAGGCAGTGCGTAGTACAGAAGGAAGTCGGAGGTGCTCAGAGCGGTAAGGACAGAGCGGTATGACGCTATCCCGAATATCAGAAGGAGCGAAAAAAACAGCACCCTTTTTGTCAGGAGCTCGTAAACCGCCTTGAAAGCAGACGACTCTCGTATCCTTTCAAGAACGGAGACGGTTTTTTCTTTGACTGCGGCGATATCCATTATCATACTTCCTTTCGGCTTTTATACGGATTGACAATTGATAATTGTGGTGCGGCTTCGCCGCTACTTGGCTCGTGACGGGACACGAAACTTTTCATTATTATGATAAGGGAGCGGTATCACTTTTACAGGAACACCATAAGCAGCAGGCCTATGGCCAGATCGATCGCTCCCGTCAGCAGAATGTGCTTTTTCAGAGAGGACTGCTTCTTTTCCTGCCTTTTTGTCTTGTAGTCATAGAATGTCTCCGTGTCATCACCGAACTTTCCCGGTATCAGGTGATGAAGCCCTTTGACTGTCGCATAGCGCAGCATATCAAAGGCGCCCTCTCCGGCTATCCATGTCATACCGCCGACACATAGGAACAGCAGACCGCTGACCGAGAAGCCGTCACACGCGCACAGAAGTCCCTGACTCAAGGTCTCGGCCGAGAATATCCCCCGTGCGATCATTATGAGAAAAGCCAATACCAGCCCTGCGGCAAAGGCGATCAGCCATTTTGTTACCTTCATTCGGAGCTCGCCTTTCCGATCATTTTGCCGGGCTCTCCAAATCCTTTTTATACTGCTCGAATTCCTTTTGGGTACAGCGTACAAAATGACCTTCACCGACTTCTCTGAATTCCGGCTCTTCCTCGGAGTATTCATGGTCTGCCAGCGGGTCATAGTGCATTCTTACCCTTCCTTTTTCGGCATTCGGATCCGGAAGCGGTATTGCGGACAGAAGAGATCTTGTATAGGGATGAAGAGGGTGAGCAAACAATTCGTCGGACGTTGCAAGCTCTACCATATTTCCGAAGTACATCACGCCGATCCTGTCGGAAAAATACTTTACAACAGACAGGTCATGAGCTATGAACAGTACGGTAAGTCCCATGGAATTGCGCAGGTCGTTGAGGAGGTTGATGACCTGTGCGCGGATTGATACATCAAGCGCGGAGATAGGCTCATCGGCTATTATCATTTCCGGCTGCATGATTATGGAGCGCGCAATACCTATTCTTTGCCTCTGACCGCCGGAGAACTCGTGAGGATAGCGATCCGCGTGTTCACGGACAAGTCCGACTGTCTCGAGTATCTCATAGACCTTTTCCTGTATAAGCTTTTTATCCTTGACGCCCTGTATGACCAGCCCCTCGGAAATTATCTCCCGGACAGTCATTCGCGGGTCGAGAGACGCGACCGGGTCCTGATAGATCATCTGGATATTTTTGGCGAGCTTGCTGCTATTGGCTGCCTTATGGTCGTGCACAGCGCTTTTGATCTCCTTTTTCAGAAGCTCGGTCCTTTCGTCCAGCTTTTTCAGTTCGTTTTCATAGTCCGCAGGTTTTTCCGCGTTCAGCTTTTTCTTTTCCTTTTTGATATTTCTGAGCTCATTTTTGTAGGAGCCTGTACCCGCCACGATCCTCTGTCCCTTGAAATAGACATTTCCGGAGGTGGCGTCATAAAGCCGTATTATCGTTCTGCCGGTAGTCGTTTTTCCGCAGCCCGATTCGCCGACCAGACCGAATACCTCTCCTTTTCTGATATCGAAGGAAACATTGTTTACGGCCTTTTTGACATAATTCCTTTTGCCGAAAAACATACAGAGATCTTCGACTTTAAGGATCACTTCATCGCTGTTATTGTTCTTCTTGTCCATTATTCTCACCATTTCTCTTTTTACGCATTTTTTCTATCCTCTGTTTTATTATCTCCGGAGGCTCGGTCTTCGGTGCGTTGGGGTGAAGCAGCCATGTCGCAGCGTAGTGGCTGTCGGTTATACGGAACATCGGCGGCTGGCGTTCGAAATCTATTGCGAGGGCATACTTGTTGCGATCCGCGAAGGCGTCCCCGACAGGCGGATATATCATATTCGGCGGGGTGCCGGGTATGGATTCCAGCTTATCCTTTGTGTCAAGATCGGGTACCGAGGACAGCAGCGCCCAAGTGTAGGGGTGCGCGGGCTCATAGAAAATATCCTCCACCGTCCCGTGCTCAACTATCTTACCGGCATACATGACAGCGACTCTGTCAGCCATATTCGCGACCACGCCGAGATCGTGCGTAATGAAGATCACGGAAAGATCTCTTTCTTTTTTCAGGTTGTTTATAAGCTCGAGTATCTGTGCCTGTATCGTCACGTCGAGCGCCGTGGTGGGCTCGTCGCATATCAGCACGTCCGGGTCCGCGGTAAGTGCTATCGCGATGACGATACGCTGCCGCATTCCTCCGGAAAACTCGAACGGGTATTGGTCGAACCGCTTTCTCGGCTCATCTATGCCGACGCTCTCCATAAGCTTGACGGCACGTTCCTTCGCTGCCGACCTGCTGATCCTATATACGGAATCGGCGGCGCATTTCTTGAGGTAATCGACTATCTCTGCCGTACGGGCGGCGAAATCCGCATCCTCGTTCTGCTTGATCTTATATTGCAGATGAGACATCATTTCCTTCATAATATCCGTTATTCCCGCCTGTGCCGCGTCAACGTCCACATAGCTTGCGGGGACGACCTCCCATTCCGGCTGTTTCCCCTTGGCTTTCAGACGCTCATACTTTGCGGTCTCGGACTCGAAACGTTTCTTTTCGGCTTCATTTCTCGGGACGGCTGAGAAATAATGCTCCAATGCGTAATCAATGGATGTGGCGAATGTGTGCATCACGCTGTCGAGCTCGACCTCGAGCTTGTCTATACCGGCAGCGACTGCTTTCTTCAATTCATCGGCATTTTTTGCGGCAGTGCTCTTTTCGAGCTTCCCCTCAAACTCGGGGAGCATCTTTTGAAACAGCTTCAGCGCCTCGCTTCTTGCCTGATTTGTCTGCTGCGCACTGTAACGCACGGCTTTTTCTATCCTTCCGAGGAAGCCGTCCAGAAAATCCGCCTTCATCTTCTCTCCGGCTTTGGCATTGAGCTCGGTCACGTCCATATCGTCGGGTATGCTGTTCTGCACATAGGTCAGATAATAACCGATGGAAAATGTATCGGGAACAGGCTTTTTGAGAGCTTCGTCAGCTATCCTTCCGAGCTCCGAGAGCAGCTCCGGCGTCCTTTTCCGGTCTCCCGACTGCTTTCCTTCCTTATAGGCATTGATGAGCTCGTCCGAGAGCTTTGCCGCGTCGGCAGCCTTTTCATTGATGACGAACCGCGAGCAGGCTTCCTTTGCGGCTCTCACGGCTTCCTTCATATCGGGGATAATATTATTCTCAGAGTTCTTTTTAATGCGCAGTGAGAGGTTCTCGGAAAGCGCAAGAAGCTCCTGCGCATACGCGAGGCTGCTCTGATACCGGCTTTCAAGCTCGCAGTGCTTTATCTCGAATTTTCTGAATCGGGACAGATCGGCCTTTATCGCGCCCTGCTCGCCTACGGCCTCCATATATGTTTCGAGTGCCTTGAACATTCTGTTCATATCGGCTCTGTTCTCGCGCCTTGCGGCCTTGTTTTTCAGGAGCATAGCCTCGGTGAGCTGCTTTCCCACCTTCATAATGGGATTAAGGCTTGAAAGAGGGTCCTGGAACACCATGGCGATCTTGTCGCCGCGTATCTTGTGAAATTCCTCCTCGGAAATCTTAAGGAGATCCTTGTCTCCGTAGAGTATCTTACCTTCGTCAACTATGGCATTGTTGGCGAGGATACCCATTATCGCGCGGCTGGTAACGGACTTTCCGGAGCCGGATTCGCCGACGATAGCCAAAGTTTCGCCCTTGTACAGGTCGAAGCTTATGTTGCGCACAGCCTGCAGCTTACCGGACGCTGTTTTGAACGATATGACAAGATTCTGAACTTTTAATTTTGATTCCATTATTCTTCACTTCCTCGCAAAGATGGGTTGAAGGCATCTCTGAGCCCGTTTCCGAAAAGATTGAACGCTATTTCCAGAAGCGCTATGAATATTGCCGGGAACAAAAGCATATGAGGATAGGTCGAAAGGTAGGATTCGCCCTGTGAAAGAAGAGTTCCCATAGATACAACATCCGATGTCTGGAAGCTTACGATGCCGAGATATGACAGAATGATCTCGGAACTGATGATGCCCGGGATTATCAGTATGGTACCCGTGATGATGGTCCCGAGTGAGTTCGGAAGTATATGGCGGAATATGAGCCGTCGGTCGCTTGCGCCGAGAGTTCTTGCCGCGAGAATGTATTCCTGTCCCTTGAAGCGGTAGAACTGAGTTCTGACGTTGCTCGCGATACCGACCCAATCCGCTATGACAAAGGTGAGCCAAAGGGTAAATATGGGGCCTATTATTTTGAGCAGGTGCATATTGAAAAGCGCGGCGACCACGATAAGCGGCACTGACGCAACAATATCCGATATACGCTCGAGCAGCAGATCGACTGCTCCGCCGTAATAGCCCTCTATCGAGCCGTAGAACAGACCGAACGGGAGAATGAATATAACGACGGAAAGAGAGATAAGGAAGGAAACTCTCGCGCCGACAGCCATACAGGCGAACAGATCCTGTCCGTCCTGGTTGGTGCCGAAGATGTGCTCCACATAGAAGCCGTTCATATACATATAGTATTCTTTATAAAGCACTCTCACGCGGTAGCCGGACTGGTTCTTTATCGCATAGACGTACCATTCGTCGCCGTTTTCGCCGCCTGTGTCGCTCGAAAGCTTAAGGCTCTCATATTTTGCATAGACCTCCTTCTTTGAGGTCTTATACGCGGGGGTGAACACCGGTTCGCCGTTCTCGTCGTGCTCCTTTGCCATACCGGTGGTGGAAGGCGTGTTGTCGGCAAGCTCATACCAGAGATTTGCTCCCGACACGGCCAAAAAGGTAGTCATATAGTTTTCGGGGATAGGGTAGATGACCTGTATGCCCGACCTGTTCTGATACTTCTGGAGCTTCGTGTACTCCTTCTCGGAAAGATCAACATAAACAAAACCGACCTTTTCGTATTCATCAACTTTAAAGGTATAAACGGGATTTCCGGTCAGCTCGTCGGACGTGACGTTTCTGAGCTCCTTCATAGAGGACTCGCCGAGCTCCGCGCCGATAGACTTGTAGTAGTCATAGCCCGCCTGACCCTCTGTGTGGATCCTGCACCCGTCGAGGCCGAGGAATGCCAGCGGCTCGTATTTCGGCGGCACGAGCTTATAATAGCCGTCGCGGAATTTTACGTCGTAATGCGAAACAAACGGGACGATAAGCGCGAACAGGAACAGGATAATGATGATGACGGCAGCCACCACGGAGGACCTGTTCTTTTTAAATCTGCGCCAGGCGTCGCGGAAATATCCCACCGGCTTGGTATTCAGCTTTTTGTCGTATATCACATCATCGGGTCTTTTGGCGAAAACGAACTTTTCGGCGGGGATATCCTCATAAACATTGTTGTTGTCATTATTATTCATCGTTATCACCTTTCTCCCATCTTGATACGGGGATCGATGAAGCCGTAGCTGAGATCGACCACAAGTCCGCCTACCAGACCTATAAGTGTATAGAACATAGTCAGTGCCATAAAGAAATTATAATCCCTCAGACCTATCGAGGTAAGATAGAGGCTTCCGATACCGGGGATAGAGAAGATCTTTTCGATTATCAGCGAACCGCTGAGAATACCTATGAATTCTCCGAGTATTATCGGAAGTATGGGCACCATGGCGTTTCTCATGGCGTGACGCACTATCGCCTGCCGTCTTGTAAGTCCCTTGGTTCTTGCAAGCAGGAGATATTCGCCGGACAGCACCTCGGCCAGCTCGGCTCTCGTAAATCGGGTGATCGCGGCGACCGTGCCGAATCCCAGTGAGACAATGGCGGGGAACATCGAGCTGAACATCTCAAAGCTGAAAAACGGCGTTGTTTCCCTTGACGCCACCGTAAGAGAGAACCAGCCCGTCCTGAAGCACAGCAGGTACTGCACCAGAAAGGCATAAACGAAGCTCGGTACCGATATGAACAGCATTACCGCGGTGGAGATGAAATGATCCTGCCACTTGTTCTTTTTGAGAGCGGCGTAGATACCGAAAACGATGCCCAGCGGTATGGCTATCATAATGGAGTACAGGTTCACGACCACGGTATAGGGTATCTTCTGCAGCATTATCTGTGAGATCTCCTGACCGGCGTACATCTGCTCCCCGAGCCCGAAATCACCGTAAAGAAGTATGTTTTTCCAGAACAGGAAATACTGTACGAGTATGGGCTTGTTGTAGCCCATAGCCTCGCGTCTTGACAGGATAAGGTTGACATCGCGCCCCATTTCCTTCACAGCGGGCAGCGGGAGCAGCTTTATCAGCACAAAACAGATCGTTGTGATTATAAAGAATGTCATTATCATCAGTAACAGTCTTTTGATAACGTATTTGAACATTCGCATAATATAATTTTCTCCTTCACCGTAAGACTTATCGTCTGCACACAGAGCTTACCCCTGTATGCAGACGATAAGTCACAGGCGCTTTCGCACCTGTGACATTTCATCGTTTGCTTATCAATAAGTAAGTCCTGTTCTTACATTCTCCCATTCGGTGTCATCGTAAGCGTATGTGAAGAAACGAAGATCGCCGAAGGCTACCATGTCGATATAGGTCTTTACGGCATAGTCGCCCTTCTGAGAAACAAGGCTTCCCACGTTACGATAGTAGATAGGAGTCGTTACAAAGAACGAGAGGTAAGAATATTCAAGCTTGCCGAATATCTTTGCCTTGGTCTGGTTGTCATAATCACCGAACTGAAGAAGCGTTTCGGAGCCGTCCTCGGATTTGATAACGGGCTTGGTGTCACCGCTTGCCCACTTTGCCCAGTTCTGGAGGTCGGAGGTGTACTTCTTGCCGTCGAGTGTCATAGTTACCTTGACAGCGCTTGTGTCGAAACCGTATTCCATCTGCTGACCGCTTCCGTCGGATGCGTCGCAGTAAGACTGATACAGCATAGACCACGGAGAATAAGCGGCACCGCCCCATGTGGTGAAGATCATATCCGCGCCGCCGGAGTAGTTGGTCTCGTAATAGTCGGCATCGACTGTCATGGTCATAGTTACCTTGCCCTCAAAGCCGGTACCCTTGCACGCGTCCTCAAGAGCGCCCTTAAGATAGTTGAACATCTGAACATACACATCATCGCCCTGATATACGCGAAGATCGAGCTCTACCTTGGCGGAGCCGTCATAAAGTCCGGAAGCCACGCACTCGTCGTAAGCCTGCGCCATGAGCTCCTGAGCCTTCACCGGGTCATAACCGGTTATAGCTTCATAAGCCTCGTCAAGATCGTCGAAATCGCCGTCCTCGCCGTAGGTAAGTCCGTAGAGATGTACGAGCGCTTCCTTCGCGCCGTCGGTGTCACGGTATGTCGCGCCGGTGAAGGGGTCATATACATAAAGGTAGTTAAGAATACCGTAACCTGCGGAACCCGCCGCTGTGTAGGAGGTCGCGAACTTGTTCCTGTCTATCGCGAGAGAGAACGCCTTTCTGAATGTGGGGTTGCACATGATCTGCGAGCCTCTCTCGGAGGTCTTGGTCACATCGCTGTTGAATGTGAGCTTGGTGGTGTAGGACTGAGGAGTGTATCTGATATAGTCGCTGGAGCCGTACTTTGCCATATCCGCAGCGACAAGGGAAACTCCGTCTATCTCACCGTTCTGGAACGCGAGGAGCGCCGTAGCCTGTTCACCTATGACCTGAACGGAAACAACATCGGTCTGGTACTGACCGGTGTGCTTGCCGTCCTTATAACCGTACCAGTTCTCGTTTCTCTCGAAGGTCATCTGCTTGTCCAGCTCGAAATACGAGAGACGGTAGGGACCGAAGGACATGGTGGTCTTCGCGTCGGTGCAGTAATTCGTCGTGATGCTGTTGACATCGGGCGAATCCGCGCTTACCTTTGTGCCGTTGGAATTGAAGTATGTCTTGCAGCTCTCCCACAGGGCGGGATATACGAGATATACGCTGGTAAGGTGATAGGGCACATAGTATTCCCACTGATCCATGGAGCTTACCGATACGAATACAAGCTCATAGTCGCCTGTCTTGATAACGCCCACATCATCGAAGCTGTAATCCGCGGCATAGCTCTCGAGCTGACCGAGATACTGTCCCGAGTAGTCGGCATAGGGCTTGCCGGCGCTGAGGTAGTTGTCATAAAGATACTTTGCGGAAACGTATGCTTCATCGGCAGTCTCGTCCTCGACCCCCTCATCGCGTATCATCGTGTCGTCGGTTATGGGCGCGTAGGTGGTGCCGTCCTCTTTGGCGACTCCCCAGAAGGAAAGATCGACGTAAAGCGTGCTCTCATCGTTTCCTGCCGCGAGCCAGTCACTTATATTGTCGTCGATAGGTGTGAACGCTTCGCGACCCTGATACAAATAAGCCTTTGCGCCGTAGATCTCAAATTCGCCGGCGTACAGGGAGTCAGCGCGTCTGTTCATCATCTTCGGGTCGAGCAGCTCTCTGTAGGAATATATGTAGCTGTCCGCGTTTATCGGAGTGCCGTCTTCCCAACAGGCGTCGGGATTGAGCGCTATCTTGAACGCCTTTGCCTTATCGCCCTCGCTGATGCCGTATTTTCCCACATAATCGGCGGTAACGTCCTCGGGCAGCGCCGCAGCCATCTCACAGGCTATCGCCCAGCCGTCCTTGTCGGAATTGAGCTGGAACTCGTAGAAGCCGTCGCTGAGGTAAGTCAGCACAGATTCGTCTTCGTTGGTCTCCCATGTGTGGGTTGACCACTTCATATTGTTCATTTCGGCGATATAGTCATGGTAGGTATATACCTTGGGGTCGGTATAATCCTTTCCGGCTTCACCGGCATAGATCGAGTAGTCAAGTGTGCCGGAACCCGTGTCCTTGAGCTTTGTTGACGCGCTTCCCGCATATACGGTATTGTTCGTGTAATCCACCGTCCACTCCTCGGTGCTTTCGTCGGCGGGCTTGTCTTCATTCCCTTCATCGGCGGGTGTCGTTCCGGGAGCCTCGCTGCCGTCCGCCTTCGAATCGGATGCTGCGGCAGTGGTCGTCGAGGCGGTGGTCGTTTCTTCCTCGTCGTCCTCCTGATCGACCGGAGCAGGAGCGTTGTTGCACCCTGCCATACCGAGTATGACGCAGGACACGACAAGTAAGCTCAACGCTTTCTTTTTCATCTTTCTTATACCTCTCATTCAAAATATATTATACCGGCTTTGCCCGCAAGGACTGTGTTTGTCCTATATCCGGTATTGCCGATATGTTTACTCAACATAAAAGTCCGATATCCGACATTTTATGCTATTCACCTATTATAACACATTTGTCACACAATTGTCAATATCCTGTAAAAAAACGTCAACAGTTTTTTATATAAAACACCAATATTTTTTGTGCATTGTTACAACAGATGAAAGTCCGGAACCGGAAACAGCGGAAAAAGCGCTCGAGCTCTGACCGATAAACAAGAAAACACTGTACATTTCTTTCCTGTTATGCTATAATATGTACGGGAGCCTCGTCACGATCCGGGATCGCGGCGAAGCCGCACCATAATTATTAATTAATGTGATTACCCGGATAACTCACCATAGAGTGCAGTTTGCTTTCGCCCGCGAGTTTGTTGAGTGCCTTTAACGAGGCTCTCTGCCTGCGGTGCGACCTACTTTCCGCCTGCAGGTGCGGAGAAGTATGGCGTCTCGTACCGAGCCGGGAATTAATGGGGGCATCTCGCAGCGCGCCGGTTCCCGGCGATTTATTTCGGGTTTCCCTCTGTTTTTTCATAGCTTTGCTTTTTGGTGAGTTATCCGGGGAAACATAATTAGAGGCATATCCGCTTAGTGTGGGTAGCAAAAGAGCGCCAAGGCAGCGTTTATGCCGCGAAAGCTTATTGACAATGAGTTTGTGTGTGGTAGGCTGTGTAGCTGGCAGATAGCCCCTGAAGGGA
>JAFTAG010000072.1 GCA_017458655.1 Ruminiclostridium sp.
GCGATATTCCACCTTTGCTTTGCCTTGTGCCGCTGCCGACACAAGTTTACCCGCCTATTATATCATATTTTGTTTTGATTTGCAATATTTTTTGCGATTTTTTCCGCACCACTCCCACCGGTAAACAAAATACACCGCTGCCAATCAAAATTTTCACTTGACAAAGGCGGTAAACTGGGTTATAATTGTTTCAGCACAAGGGCAACGGTGTTTGCTCTCGGAGCAGTAATCAGTAGTTAAGAGAAACCACCGTCACCGGTCGAAAGCGCGGTGGTTATCTCTTTTTATTTTCTGCGGCTTCTGAGCCGATCAATAAAATTCGATAACAATGCTCCAAGCGTTGAAGCATTGAGAGTAACGATATGTATTGCTTCCCCGAGGAGCTCACGCAATACGCTCAGTATCTCCACTTCTATCGCCCTCCTTTCACAGTCTCCGGTATTTCTGCCGGGAGAAACTGCTCCGAGAGCGATATTCCACCTTTGCTTTGTCTTGTGCCTTTTTTGCCCGACACAAGTTTACTCGCCTATTATATCATATTTTGTTTTGATTTGCAATATTTTTTTGTATTTTTTACCCGCCGGGCAGCGCCCCGGGCTGCATACCGATATCCCCTTTCGTGAACCTTGTCAGCATCATATCGGCGAGCATCACGAGCTCCTGCTCCGGGTCGCTGTCGATAATGACCGCCAAGCCCACCGCGTAACGCGTGACCGCCGCGAGCATTATGTGGAATATGCTCGAAAACATTGTCGTCTCCGGGATATCGGCGTTTATCGTACCGTCCCGCTGTCCGCGTTCATATACCTCGTGGAACTGAACACCGAGCACGTCTATCATTCTCGTGTACGGCAGCTTCTGCTCGGGTGTGCCTTTCTGACAGGCGAGAAAGCTGTTGAAGTTGTAATTGAATCGCAGAATGTCCTTGTGCTCGCGGTACAGCAAGAGAAATCCGTCGAGGAAGAACCTGAGATACTCCGCGCCCGTCATTTTCTCCATTTCTTCTGCGGGGAGCACGCTGTTGTGCAGCTCGATGAACTCCTTCCATTTCCACACGCCTATCGCTACGACAAGCTCGGTCTTTGTCGGAAAGTAGCGGAATGTGGTAGTCCGTCCGACCCCGCATTCATCGGAGATCTCCTGCAGTGTGACCTGCTCTATGCCTCTTTCGGCGAACAGCCCAAAGCCCGCGCTCATTATACGCAGCGCCTTTTTTTCTTTGAAAGCCTTTCCGGCCGTGTAGTCATTCAATACCACATCGCTCCCATAAATGAACTTTCGAGTTTCAATTGAAACCTTATGTTTCAATTATACACTATTGTTTTATATTTGTCAAGCATAATCCGAAAAATTAAAAAAATTTTCAGCCTCCCACCCTGCGTCGGGGGAGACTGAAACGTAAACCTTTATTTATGCTCTTTTCGACCTTTTGTTGCAGCTATCGCCGTTCCCATGCTTACTGCAAGTACCGCGAGCCCGGGGAGCGCCGCTCCGGTCACGGGATTTTCCTCCGCCGCTCCGGTCACGGGATTTTCCTCCTTCGCGCCTTCAACGGTGAACGGGGCGCTTCTGTTCTCGCCGGTGTATTCACTGCCGTCGTTGGCGACTATCGCGGCGATATACGTTCCCGCCTGCGTGGGGAAATCCGTTCCCGCGCGGGTGAGCGATTCGCCGCCGTCTATCTCCTCATAGGTGAAGAAAATGACGTGGTATTCGCTTTCGGGGACGGTCTCGCCGCCGATGCTGACCACCACTTCCCCGTTCACGGTATCGGCTTCAATATAAGCATAGGAGAGGTCGTGGGCGTCGAAGTCGTTTTCCGACACATAGCAGACGGAATATCCGTCGTTCATATAAACCGCGAGACCCTGAACGGTCAGATTCGCGCCGAAGCCCTCATCGAGCACGCCATCCTCGAACACAAATCCCTGCGCGACATCTCCCGGCGCGTCTATGCCGTAGATGAAGTACATTTTCTCGTACCCGTAGGCGTTTATCTGCTCTGCCGCGGCATCGGCTCCGACCGACGCAATACCCAGAGCGTCAGCCAGCTCCGACACGGAGGTGACGCCCTCGAGCTCTGACTCGTCCATTTGCGTTACATTAAGATATTCCGCACCGGACGATACGCTCATTCCCGCGGCACACGCGGCTGTCATACACGCCGACAGCAGCACGCTCATCATTCTTGTTTTTTTCATATTCATTATCCTTTCTTTATTGGCTCCGTCACAGCAGCTGCCGGACTTTTTCGGTTAACGGTCAACAGCTGCGGTGCGGCTTCGCGGACTTATTTGAATCGTGACGGGATCTGATAAATTGTTAAAAGACTCACAGCACTCTTCTCTTTGTCACAATTCGGATACGTCCGCGCAGCGGACACCAAAACTGTACACTGTTCACTGTTAACTGTTCACTAAAAAGCGTTGTGCGCAGCGAATTATCGACCATTCACGAGCCGCCGTTCAGTACGTCAGCCCGTGCCCGACGGGATAGACGATCTCGTCGGTATATCCCACGCCCTCGGTATATCCCGGCAGATCGACCGGGAGCTTTCCCGTCGGCGCGCTGCCGCCAAACACGGTTATCAGCGCCGCGGGATAGTTCACGCCGTAGGTCGTCGTTTCGCCGTTATACTCCGTCGGCACCGCGGGCATATCGTTCGCGCAGTACGCGCAGAGCACAGCGTCGGCGGCACTGTAACGCACCGCGTCGTAGGGCATCTGCATACTGAGATGCACGACTTTGATGCCGTTCCTGTGTGCGAGCGCGGTCATCTCGTCGCTGAACACGGCCTGCCATGCGCGCTTTTCGTCCGTTCTGTCCATATTTTCGCGGCGATAGGTCTCGGTGGCGATAATGACCGCTTTGCAGCCCTTTATCAGCTCCTCATACCCCGCGACATCGTTCGCTATCCCGGCATAGTCATCGGAAGCGCTCTTCTCGGTGAACGAGTGGCACTTCGCGGTGACGCTGTCCGGGACGATACCGTCGGCTTTGAGCCTGTCCAGCGCGAAGGTCATGGTGTTCTCCTCGCCGGCGTATGGGTAGAAATACGCGACCTTCTCGTTTTCGCCGAGCTTAAGCGGGATCGTGCCATCGTCGTTCTTCACGAGAGTTACCGCGCGCAGAGCGACTTCAAGCTCCTTATCGTGGTGCTCCTTCGAGCCGACTATCGTTTTCGCGGTCTTTGCCGCCGCGTCGGCATCTACGGGCTCCGCGCCGATGATGCCTTTTTCGAGCTTGAGTGTGATTATGCGAATGACCGAATCGTCTATCTCGCTTTCCGCGATACGTCCGTCATTGACGGCCGCAACAAGCTTCCCGATGTACTCGGTCTGCGCCTTGATATCATTTTCGCACATTATATTTATCGGTTCGAGAAGGATATCGACATCTGCGTTTATCGCAAGTACAGCCGCGTCCGTAACATCGAAGTTCGTGTCTATAGCGTCCATCAGCATATCGTCGGTGGTCACAACTCCGTCATAGCCCATATCGCCACGGAGAATGTCCTTTATCATCTTTTTCGATAGCGTCGCGGGAAGGCTTATCTCCTCGCCGCTTTCGACAGACGTATAAGTCTCCGTCTCGATCTGCGGGAACTGGATATGCGCGGTCATTATCATATCCGCTTCATCGGCGACAGCCGCAAACGGCACAAGCTCCGTCTGTTTCAGCTCGTCATACGACTTGTCTATCATCGGCAGACCCGTGTGGCTGTCCGTGCTTGTGTCACCGTGTCCGGGATAATGCTTCGCCGTCGATATCACGCCCTCGGACTCCAGGCCTTGGATAAACGCGCGGGAGAGCTTTGCGACGAGCTCCGGGACGCTCGAGAAGGAGCGCACGTTTATTACGGGGTTAGACGGGTTATCGTTCACGTCGCAGTCGGGCGCGTAGTCGGTGTTTATGCCGACTGCCGCAAGCTCGCTGCCGAGTATCGCTGCATTGTCAAACGCCGACTGCTCGTCTCCCGCCGCGCCGAGAGCCATATTCCCGCAGGTGGTCGTGCCTTTGCCGAGACGAACGATCGAGCCGCCCTCCTGATCCGCGGAGATCAGCATCGGTATGCCCTGCTCACTCTCCCGCGCCGCGTCCTGTATCGCCGCCGTCAGCCGCGCTGTCTGCTCGGTGTCTGTGCAGTTCGGGTCGAACAGGACAATGCCGCCGAAATCGCAGCTTTTCAGCAGCTCCCTTTGCTTGTCGTTCAGCTCCGTCACATTCACGAACGAATCGGGGTCGTCGGGCGTGTCGCTCCAACGGCGCAGAGAGATCGTTATCATCTGCGCTATCTTCTGTTCGAGGGTCATTCCCGCGGTCATCTTCTCCGCCTGCTCGCGCAGGGAAAGCGTTTGTGCGGGAGCAGCCGTAGCATCCTCCGGTGATGCCGCCGAGATCGTCGTGTCGGCTTCTGTCCGTACGGCCGTAACGGCAGCCGTTGTCGTTTCTGCGGTCTGTCCGTTCCCGCAGCCGCAGAGAAGCGCGCAGGCCGCGAATAACGCTGTTATCCTTCTTTTGTTCATCTTTGTTTTCACCCTTTTTGTTCTGCTGCCGTGCGTTCGGGCTTTTTCAGAAGCATATCTCCCCGATGCCGCTGTCGTAAAGCGAGAAAAGTTTCTGCTTCATTGCCGCGAGGGCTTCCGGAGTGAGCGCACCGGGCATTGCTATGACCATAAACAGCCGTCTCGCAAGAGAGACCGCTTCGATCTGCCGCTCGGCCTTGGCGATAAGCTCCTCATCGGCCGTATCGAGATATGTACGTATGAATACGCTCCACACTTTCTTTATCTCATCTTTCGTGAAGGGGCGCAGCACGGGGCTCGCGGCTATCGCTTCATCGTTGTCCGCTCGGTCAACGAAAAGCGAATACATACTTCCCATATCGAATATCGGGTGACCCGTACCCGACGTACCGAGGTCTATGAACATCATCTCGCCGTCACGCACCATTACATTTCCCAAATGGCAGTCACCGTGTATGAAGGTGTCGCGGTCGGGAATGCTCTCATACAGC
>JAFTAG010000073.1 GCA_017458655.1 Ruminiclostridium sp.
CTCGCGGTCTTGTAGTCTATCGCTTCAAGGCACAGTATGCGTATCTGCTGTACCGTCGCTGTCGGTGTCAACAGGGTATGGTCGATCTTCGGGAATATCTGTTCGTTTGTCATGGTTATCCCTCCCTTTTGGCGGTGATATCGCAATTATTGTATCATCAGGTCGCAGACCTTATTGCAGTATTCAACGGGGTCGTCGATGTCAAGTCCCTCTATGAGCAGCGCCTGATCGTAGAGGATATCGGCGTAGGCGGCAAGCTTCTCCTTGTCGTTGTCGAAAAGGAACTGCAGCTTGCCGAATATCGGGTGCTCGCCGTTTATCTCGAGCACGCGGTCGGCCTTCGGCTTCATATTCTCGCCGGGCATTGCCCCGAGCACCTTCTCCATTTCGAGCGAGACCTCGCTGTCGCTGGTGAGGCATACCGGGTGAGTGCGAAGCTTCGACGAAAGGCGGACATCGGCCACCTTGCCCTCGAGAGCCTTCTTCATCTCGCCGAGCAGGTCTTTGTTCTGCTCGGTCTTTTCCTTCTTCGCGGCCTTCTCCTCGTCGGTCTCGAAATCCGCGTCGGAGGACTGTATCGACTTGAACTCCTTGCCGTCGTAGTCAACGAGCATTCTTATGATAAACTCATCGACATTGTCGGTAAGGTAGAGTATCTCGTAGCCCTTATCCTTGAGCATTTCGGTCTGCGGAAGGGTATCGAGCTTGCTTATGCTCTCGCCGCTCGCAAAATAGATAGCCTCCTGATCCTCTTTCATACGGGTCTTGTATTCTTCGAGGGTGGTGAGCTTCTTCTCGGCGCTCGATGTGAACATCAGCAGATCCTGCAGAAATTCCTTCTGCATACCGTAGGAGCTGTACAGGCCGTATTTTATCTGCAAGCCGAAGTTTTTCCAGAATTCCTCGTACTTCTCGCGGTCGTTGTTGAGCATCTTTTTCAGCTCGTTCTTGATAGTGCGCTCGAGGCTCTTTGCGATGAGCTTTAACTGACGGTCATGCTGGAGCATCTCACGCGAGATGTTGAGCGACAGATCCTCGCTATCGACAAGGCCTTTCACAAAGCTGAAATAATCGGGGAGCAGGTCTGCGCACTTCTCCATTATCATAACGCCGCTCGAATATAGCTGCAGACCCTTTTCGTACTCCTTGGTGTAGAAGTCGAACGGCGCTTTCTTCGGTATGAACAGCAGCGCGTTGTAGGTAGCGTTACCCTCGGTCTTGGAATGTATGTGGAGCAGCGGGTCGGTATAATCCATAAACTTCTCTTTATAATACTGATTATACTGCTCGTCGGTGAGCTCCTGCTTGGACTTCTTCCAGATAGGCACCATACTGTTGAGCGTTTCTACGGTCTTTTCGTCCTCGTATTCGCCCTCCTTGCCCTCAACGGGCTTACGGTGCGTCACTTCCATTTTTATCGGGTAGCGGATATAGTCGGAATAGCGCTTTACGAGGCTGCGGAGCTTGTATTCCTGCAGAAATTCGCCGTAATCCTCGTCATCGGTGTTATCCTTGATGTACAGCGTGATGACGGAGCCGCAGTCGGTCTTGTCCGCCTCGGTTATCGTGTAGCCGTCAACGCCCTCGCTGCTCCAGAGATACGCCTGATCGGAGCCGTACTTCTTGGTGAGCACTTCCACCTTCTTGGATACCATAAACGCGGAGTAGAAGCCCACGCCGAACTGTCCGATGACATCGACTTCGTCCTTGTCGGCATCGGCGTTGTCGCGCTTGAACTCGAACGAGCCGGACTGCGCAATGACACCGAGGTTGTTCTCGAGGTCGTCCTTATCCATACCGATACCGTTATCGGTTATGGTTATCGTACGCGCGTCCTTATCGAACGCGAGCTGTATCGACAGGTTCTCACGGGTGATGCCGAGGTTCTCCTGCATTGACTTGAAATACAGCTTGTCCATAGCGTCGCTGGCGTTCGAGATGAGCTCACGCAGGAATATTTCCTTGTGAGTGTATATCGAGTTTATCATCATCTCAAGCAGGCGCTTGGATTCCGCCTTGAATTGTTTTTTTGCCATTTTGAAGCATCTCCTTCTATGTCTTTTCTCAATATTTAGCACTCACTTGCTCCGAGTGCTAAATATATTATACCACTTTTTTCGGAGATGTCAACACTTTTTTGAAAAAAATCTTAAAAACGTGTATCATACCGCACACCCACGTTTCAGCTTGCCGGTATGAAAATCAAGCTCACGGTAGTAGCAGTTGTTCGGTACGCCGTTTGTGCTTGTGTGGCAGATACCGCCCTTGTCGGGAGTCGCAACGAACACCAGCGAGTTCTGCTCGCAGTTCACGAATACGCGGTGCAGCGTGAAGGTGTTGCCGCTCTCGGCGCCCTTGAACCACAGCTCGTTGCGCGAGGTGCTCCACAGCACGACCTTGCGGCGCTTTATCGACTCCTGTAATGCAAGCTCATTGACATACGCGATAAGAATTACCTCTTTGGTGTGCATATTCTGCACCGCAACGGGTATTACTTTGTTCGCAGGGTCTATCTTTGCAATTTTCTCAAAATCGAGCATAAGCTCGTCTGTTTCTTCTATCAGGCTCATAAGCTCTCCTGTCTATATCACAGCTATCTGATACTCGTCCTCATAAATTATCTCACCGGCGTTATCGGTGAACACCATATCATACTGAACATTATACTTATCAAGCAGCGCCGTCAGTATCTCCGACTTTTCGCGCATTGCTTCATAAGTATCGGTCTTGAACCATGTTACAGCCTTTTGGGGATTTCCGTCTGCATAAAACGGTGGTTGCACAAGATTATCCTTGAACCATTGATCGGTGTCATTGAACAGCTTCGCGTCCTCCGGTGTGAAAGTCCCGTCATTCACCCGCCTGTGGCAGAGGGAAAATACTCCCGTAGGCTTTCCCGTGCCGTATGAAAACTCGTGACCCTGTATTCTCAGATACTTCTTTGTCACGTTCATCTTACCGGCATACCCTTCTCTTTAAGGTGCTGTTTTACTTCACCTACGGTAAGCTCGCGGAAGTGGAACAGCGATGCTGCGAGTGCCGCGCTTGCCGCAGTCTTTTCAAACACCTCGGAAAAGTCCGAGAGCTTGCCGCAGCCGCCGCTCGCAATTACCGGTATCTTTACGCGGGAGCACACGAAATTGAGCATTTCGATGTCAAATCCCGCCTTTGTGCCGTCGGTATCTATCGAGTTGAGGCAGATCTCCCCTGCCCCGCGCTCCTCGATCTCTTTCACCCAGTCGCCGAGGTCGAGGTCCATATCCACGCGGCCGCCGTTGATGAATACGCTGTAGCCGCCCTTGCCGCTGCGCTTGGCATCAATGCCCACAACGACGCACTGGCTGCCGAATATCTCCGCCGCGTCGCTTATGAGCTTGGGATTTTTCACGGCCTGCGAGTTTACGGAGACCTTGTCGGCTCCCGC
>JAFTAG010000074.1 GCA_017458655.1 Ruminiclostridium sp.
ACTCCGCCCTCACCGAGAGCGTTCTTCACCTCGTCGATCTGATCGAGCTTGATGAACGGTATCTCGATGCTCTGACGCGAGGTGAGGTGAACGTGTCCGTCGCCGTATTTTTCCGAGACCTCGGCTATTTTCGCGAGCTGCTCGGCAGTGACATTTCCTCCGACTACGCGAAGACGAAGAGAAAAGTTGTCCTTTTGCTTCTGCCGCATGAATCCGCCTTTTTTGAGTGTTGAATAATCCGTTGCCATTTCAGTTCTCCTTCCTGTAACGTGAAATTATTTCTGCTGTTTTTACTATATCATCATCGCTGTGCGCGTATGAAACGAACATCGCCTCGAACTGCGACGGAGCGGTGTAAATGCCTTTTTCGAGCAGGTAACTGAAAAATCGCGCATACTCCGTTCGGTCAGCGCTCTGTGCTGTGTCATAGTCCGTAACGGGCGTGTCGGAGAAAAATACCGTCATAAGCGACCCAACCCGGTTAACGTTAAGACCCGCTTTTTTTGTCGCATTTTCGAGTATTCCCGCTTTTCTGTCAAGCTCGCTGTATAGATCGGGAGTCTGCTCTATCTGCGTTATCTGGGCTATACCCGCTGCGGTCGCTATCGGGTTTCCGGAGAGCGTTCCCGCCTGATATACCGCGCCGAGGGGAGCTATCTGCTCCATTATCTCTTTTCTGCCGCCGTAGGCTGCGAGCGGCATACCGCCGCCGGCTATCTTTCCGAGCACGGTCATGTCGGGCTTTATGCCGTAGTATTCCTGCGCCCCGCCCGCAGACAGACGGAATCCCGTGATCACCTCGTCGAATATCAGCAGAGCGCCGTACTGCGCAGTAATATCACGCAGTGTCTGCAAAAATCCGTCTTTCGGCGGAACTACTCCCATGTTCGCAGCACAGGGCTCCACTATTACCGCCGCTATGCTGTCGGTATATTGCTCGAACAGCGACTGCACCGACCCCGCGTCATTGTACCGTGCAAGAAGTGTAGCCTCCGTGAAGCCCGCGGGAACTCCCGCACTGTCGGGAACCGAGCCCGTGAGCAGACCCGAGCCGCCCTTTACGAGAAGTCCGTCGGAATGTCCGTGATAACAGCCCTCAAACTTCACTATTTTATCTCGTCCCGTGAAGCCTCGGGCGGCTCTGACTGCGCTCATTACCGCTTCGGTACCGGAATTAACGAGCCTCAGCAGCTCCATTGACGGATAGTGAGCCTTTATCTTTTCGGCGAGCAGTACCTCGCCCTCGTGACAAGCGCCGTATGTGAGTCCGTTGTCGCAGGCACGTTTTACCGCTTTAATGACCGTCGGGTGAGCGTGACCGAGAATGTCGGGTCCCCACGAGCACACATAGTCTATGTACTCATTCCCGTCCGCGTCGGTTATCCTGTCGCCGCGCGAGCCTGCAATAAACAGCGGCTCGCGTCCGACGCTCCCAAACGCACGGACGGGACTGTTCACACCGCCGGGCATGAGTGTTTTCGCTTTCCCGAATAATTCGGAAGATCTGTTTGTGTTCATTGTTCATCTATCCATTCTGCCGCATCAAGCGCGTGATATGTGATGATGATATCCGCACCCGCACGTTTTATTGCAATAAGGTTTTCGAGCACTATCCGCTTTTCATCTATCCAGCCATTCGCCGCGGCTGCCTTTACCATGCTGTATTCGCCGCTTACGTTGTACGCCGCTATCGGCAGATCAAATCTGTCCCGGGCAGCTCGGAGAACGTCGAGATATGCGAGCGCCGGTTTTACCATTACCATATCCGCGCCCTCGTCAATATCGTCCGCGATCTCACGGAGAGCTTCGCGCCCGTTTGCCGGATCCATCTGGTATGTTCTCCTGTCGCCGAACGCGGGAGCCGACTGTGCTGCGTCGCGGAACGGCGAGTAGTACCCCGATGCAAACTTCGCGCTGTATGAAAGTATCGGTGTATTGATGTGTCCGGCTTCGTCAAGCGCATTTCGTATCGCTGCAACGCGCCCGTCCATCATATCCGACGGGGCAATGACATCCGCACCCGCATCCGCAAGGCTCACTGCCATTTTCGAAAGCAGCGGGAGCGTTTTGTCGTTCACGATCTCGCCACAGCACACAACGCCGCAATGCCCGTGAGATGTATATTCGCACAGGCACACATCGGCTATCACAAGCAGCCGCGGGTACTTCTCCTTGATGTGCCGTATCGCACG
>JAFTAG010000075.1 GCA_017458655.1 Ruminiclostridium sp.
AGACAGACAGACAGACAGACAGAATAAGCCTGTCCTTTTGGCGTTTAATAAAATATCGGTAAGCTGCGCCCCTATGCTTTGTGCATAGGGGCGTTTTGTATTTTAATTCACAGGAGGAAAACGGAAATGAAGAAAATCAACAAGATCATGTCGTTCGCGCTTGCGCTGACGATCACAGCCGGTGTGGCGGCGGGAACGGTAGTTACCGGAGCGGAGTATGACATCAATAATGAAGCCGCAGCTTTCTCGGAGCCCGTAGCCGACGCGGCGGAAGCCGATGAAAACGGATTTATCATCGAAAACAATATTCTTACCGGATATACCGGAACGGGCGGCAGTATTACAATACCCGATACGGTTTTTACGATAGGCTCGAAAGCTTTTAAAGATAACAAAGCGATCACTCGGGTGACCATACCCGATTCGGTATTAAAGATAGAGAGCAGCGCGTTCAGCGGCTGTACGGGTATAACCAAAGTCAATTTCGGAAAGAGTATAACATCTATCGGCTCGGAGGCTTTCTACGGCTGCACAAGTCTCACAGAGGCGATACTTCCCGAGGGACTGCTGACTGCCGAGTGCGGCTCATATCCTTACAATGGCGTTTTCACAGGCTGCACGGCGTTAAAGAAAGTATATATCCCGTCAACTCTCAATTCCGCGGCGCGTCTGTTCAAGAACTGCTCCGCGCTTGACGGCTCGGAGGTCACCTTCGGCGAGGGTATCATCAAGTTGCCCGACGGTTTGTTCCGCAACTGCACCGGACTTAAGACTATAACCTTACCGGAAACTCTGACTTCCATAGGCAGCAGTATGTTTTTGGACTGTACGAACCTTACCGGTATAACTATACCCGACAGCGTGACCGAAATAGGCGAAAGCGCGTTCAGCAACTGCGAACTGCTCGCTAAGGTCAACTTTGGCACAGGAATTACCAAAATAGGCGCAGAGGCTTTCTACGGCTGTAAAAGTCTTACAGAGGCGATACTTCCCGAGGGACTGCTGACTGCCGAGTGCGGCTCATATCCTTACAATGGCGTTTTCACAGGCTGCACGGCGTTAAAGAAAGTGTATATCCCGTCAACTCTCAATTCCGCGGCACGTCTGTTCAAGAACTGCTCCGCGCTTGACGGCTCGGAGGTCACCTTCGGCGCGGGTATCATCAAGCTGCCCGGCAGTTTGTTCCGTGAATGCAGCGGGCTTAAGACCATAACCTTGCCGGAAACTCTGACTTCCGTAAGCAGCAGTATGTTTTTGGACTGCACGAATCTTACCGGTGTATCTATACCCGACAGTGTGACCGAAATAGGCGAAAGCGCGTTCAGCAACTGCGAGCTGCTCTCGAAGGTCAACTTCGGCAAAGGACTTACAAAAATAGGCTCGGAGGCCTTCTACGGCTGTAAGAGTCTCACAGAGGCGATACTTCCCGAGGGCCTGCTGACTGCCGAGTGCGGCTCATATCCCTACAATGGAGTTTTCACCGGCTGCACGGCGTTAACAAAAGTATATATCCCGTCATCTCTCAATTCCGCGGCACGTCTGTTCAAGAACTGCTCCGCGCTTGACGGTTCGAAGGTGACCTTCGGCACGGGTACAGTCAAGCTGCCGGACGGTTTGTTCCGTGAATGCACCGGACTTAAGACTATAACCTTACCGGAAACTCTCAGAACAGTAAGCGATTACTTGTTCTATGACTGCGCAAAACTTTCCGGCGTAACTATTCCGAACAGCACTTCGAGCATAGGCAAATGTGGATTCTATAACTGCGAAATGCTCGCTAAGGTCAACTTTGGTACAGGTCTTACAAAAATAGGTGCAGAGGCTTTCTACGGCTGCACAAGTCTTACAGAGATCTATCTTCCGGAAGGATTGACAACGGCCGAATGCGGCAGTTATCCCTACAACGGCGTTTTTACAAATAATACATCTTTAAGAGCGGTAGATTTTCCTCTGTCGCTTACCGACGCCAAAAATATATTCAAAGGCTGCACAAATCTTTACGATATATACTATAACGGAAGCAAGGAGCAGTGGGATAAGATAGATCTCGGCACCGAATCGCTGCCCGAGGCTGCTGTTATCCATTATAACGGATATCGCGTACAGGCTGTTGAAAGTATCACAGTATCCGCTCTGCCCACAAAGACTGTGTACAAAAAGGGTGAAGCCCTCGATGTCACCGGCGGCAAGATCACGGTAAAGTACGAAGGCGATAAGGCAGATGAGATCATTAACATCACCGCCGCGATGTGCACCGGCTTTGACAGCAAGACCGCGGGTACAAAAACGATAACGGTCACCTACAACGGCAAGACCGCGACATTCACCGTAACGGTCGAGGACAGCGGCACACCCGATCCCGTCGAGGAGGGAACGGTCATCGAGGTCGGCACCGGCAAGGACTGCACCGGCCTTACAGCCGCTCTCACCACGATAAATAACGCAGTCAAGAAAAATACAGCCGACACAGCATACACGCTTATTCTCACGGATAAGACCTACACAGAGAAGAAGGCTCTCGCATTCCCCGCAGTAAAGGTAATAATCAAGGGCGACGAAGGTACGGTTGTGACCGCCCCGTCCGTTACCGCAAAGGGCGACTTAGTGCTCGAAAACATCACGCTGAAAACCGCAAAGGGTGCAGCTGCGGCAGTCACCGCGAAAAAGTCGCTGACAGCGACCAACAGCACCCTCGGCAAAACGACAGCCACCGGCGACGCGGTGCTCGATAACTGCACAGTCGGCGTGCTGACAGCGAAGGGCTCTCTCACTATCGACGGCGGCAGCTTCGAGGCGGTGACGGTTTCCGCAAAGAAGGGCACCACCACGCTCAATAACACCGTGAATATCGCAAAGAACCTCACGGTCAGCAACGACCTCGTGATCGTCGGCAACAGCACCGTCGGCGGGAAATTCACCGCAAAGGCGGGTCTGAACATCAACGGTTTCATCGTCAAAAACGGTAAATAAAATAACGGGCGGTCGGTAAATTCCGGCCGCTCTTGTTTTCCGCCGCATATTATGCTATAATATCCGTACCGAAGCCCGAAAAGATATGAAAAAGACAGCTGTCATTCTTGCGGCGGCTTCCCGGGGCTTCGCACCGTCGGAATGGCGGCGGAAAAGAGAGGTCTCTATGAACGAAAAGATCACGGCACTGTACTGCAGACTTTCACAGGACGATATGCTTGCGGGCGAGAGCAACAGCATCATCAACCAGAAGGAGATACTTATGCGCTACGCGAGGGAGCACCGCTTCACCAACACGGAATTCTACATTGACGACGGCTGGAGCGGCACGACCTTTGACCGCCCGGGCTTCAATCGCCTCACCAGGGATATGTACGCGGGCAGGATAGGCATTGTCATCACAAAGGATCTGTCACGGCTCGGCCGCGATTACATTATGACCGGGCAGTATATCGAGGTCATTTTCCCCGAGCATGACGTGCGCTACATCGCGGTGAATGACAATGTTGACACCGAGTACAGCGTCGATGAGATGATGGTGTTCCGGAACGTTTTCAACGATTTCTACGCGAAAGACACTTCCAGGAAGATACGGGCGGTGTTCCGCGCGAAAGGAATGTCCGGGAAGCCGCTTGCGACCTGCCCGCCGTTCGGTTACAGAAAATCCCCGCATGACAAGAACGTTTGGGTCATCGATGAGGAAGCCGCGGCGGTCGTAAGGCGCATATTCCGTATGTTTCTTGACGGGGTGGGAACTTCCCGCATAGCAAAGGCGCTGACGGAGGACAATATCCTGACCCCGGCGGCGTATGCGGAAGCCAAGGGCTACATAATGAACGCTCACAAGTACGACCGGCCGACAATGTGGAACGACCGCTCCGTGGCGCGTATTCTCGGCCTGCAGGAGTATATGGGATATGTCGTGAATTTCAAGACCTGCCGGAAGTCTTATAAGTGCAGCAAGCGTGTAGAGCTCCCGAAAGAGAGCTGGGCGGTATTCCGTAATGTTCACGAGCCGATCGTCTCCGAGGGGGATTTTGCGCGGGCTCGGGAGCTTCTTGAAGCAAGGCGGAAGATAAACCGTATGCCGGAGCGCGATCCGCTTATGGACGTGATCTACTGCGCCGACTGCAAATCCAGAATGCACATAGCGAGGGCGAGAATGAACACGGCGGAGGTCGATCATTTTCGCTGCGGCACTTACGGGCGTGACCCTCGGCTCTGCGGCATACACTTTATAAGGGCGTGCGTGCTGCGGGAAGCCCTCATAAAGCAGATAAACAAGGTGCTGCGCTCGGCGAAGAAGGACGGCACGACCTTCCGCAGGCTCACAGCGGACTGCATCGACGCGAAGCTGCGTGAAGGTGCGGAAAACGCTGCAAAGCGCCTCGCGGAGATAGAGGAACGCTTCGTTGAGCTTGACAGGCTGCATATTGGGCTGATCGAGGGCAATACCGCTGGAAGGCTGTCCGATGAGCAGTACCGCACGATGTCGCGTTCGTATGATGATGAGCAGCGCCGTTTGTACACCGAGCAGAAGAAGCTTATGGAAATAACGGAGAGCTTCGAAAGCAAAGAAGCCGAGTTAAACACATTCATTTCGGCATTAAAAACACAGCCCGTGTTAAAGGAGCTCACGTTTGCGGTCGTGAATGCCCTCCTCGCGCGTGTCGAGGTGCATGAACCCACCCGCGTTCCGGGACACCGTTATCAGCGCATCGACATCTTCTTCCGCTGCTGTCCCAAGCCCGTGAGCGTAAGACTCGACAGCCGTGACTACGACAAGCGCTGCAGAGAGAACCGCAGAGCAGAGTGAGAGACACAGAAGCACAGAGACGCGCGCCGCGCTCGAGAAGGGATTTTTTAGACGGGGGCTCTCCGGAGCTTGCCTTTAAGCGCCGCATCCGTGCGGCGGTCTGAGCAAGCTCTTCAATGCGTCCTGCATTGCCCCCGTACCCCCGCAAGGGACCTCACGCCGGGGCCCTTGACCCCGGCGGCGACGGCCGCACCGAATCCGCCGCCGGAGCTTGTGCAGACTCGTAACTCTCCGGTAGGCGGCGATTTGCCCGACTGCTGTGTGCAGACTCCACAGGAACTGCTGCTCATATAGCTTCTGCTATACGATCAAGCGGATAGTGAAGCTCGGTTTTTGATTTAATAACGAGGCCCCTGCCGTAAGGCGGGGGTTTTTGCTACGGCTCGTTAATTGCGGAACGCTGACCGTGAGATTACCAAATGAGGTACAATTTATACAATTTATATCTTCAATGTCATAAAAATTTAACAGTTTGTATAAAAGTATTGTGTCAAAATCCGACTTTTCTACTTGACAATTCCGAACTATACTGTTATAATTATTATATAAAATCGAAGGACAGACGAAAAATATCGGCCTTATTTTTATCCGAAGGGGGGATCATCATGGGCAAATTCGTTATCAACAAGACCAAAACAGGCTTCACATTCGGGCTGAAGGCAGCTAACGGCGAAATGATAGCTACCGGCGGTGAGGTTTACAATACTATCGAATCCGTCCGCAACGGCGTAAAAAGTGTTGAAGCAAACGCTCCCGGCGCAGCTGTCGAGGATCATACCGTAGAAGGCTATCAGACGGAGAAAAATCCGAAATTCGAGATATACAGTGACAAAGCGGGAGAGTTCCGTTTCAGGCTCAAAGCAAAGAACGGGCAGGTCATTGCGGTGAGCGAGGGCTACACCTCAAAGGCGAACTGCAAGAACGGCATCGAGAGCGTCAAGAAGAACTCGGTGAACGCTCCGGTCATAGAACCGCAGGAATAAAAGCAACAATAAAAGGCGCTGTAAAAAAACTCGGTAAAATAGAAATAACCGCACAGGAAAACGACGTAGGATCGCTGTTTCTGTGCGGTACTTTTTTGAATGATATTATGTTTTGGGAGTTTTTTTACAGCGCCACCACAATTATTAATTACTCAACTTTCCCACAAGCAATGAAAAGTATTATCTGAGCGACCATTCCTTCCGATATGCAAAGCTCGGAACAAAGAACATGGACTATGGCAGAACACTTGAAAATATTGTAGCAATTGAGCTTCTACGGCGCGGATATGAGACCTATGTCGGCGTTATCTACAAAAAAGAGGTAGATTTTGTTGCGATAAAGCGCGACGAAAAGATATATATTCAAGTTTCGGACAATATATCTGACGATAATACCTTTCTGCGTGAAGTATCTCCGCTTTTGTCGATTCAGGACGCATATCCCAAAATGCTGATAGCGCGAACACATCACGAAACTTATCAATATGAAGGCGTTAAGATTGTTGACTTTTCCGAATGGCTTACAAGATTATAATGCTAACCCGTTTCCCAATTTTATGATTATTTCGATTTTGGGAAACAGATTTTTTGATTGGTAGGTTTGTTTACTGTATAAGCTTTTTTCCATGTGAAGCCTTTCATCGGCTCCCGCGTGCTTCTTTGTTCTCGTATTTGCCTTTTACGGAAAGACCTATCGTTCCGTCTGCGATCAATGCGGTAACGTAGCCTGTAAAGCTGAAATCAAATCCGACATTCACCATATTCATGACTGACAGGATCAGCGAAGCTACATCCAATCCGAGTATGACATAGAAAAGGATCCATGTTTTTTTGCTTCCGAGATCCTTTCCGAACACAAGTAACAGAAGATCGGCGGCTTTTATTGCATAGAGAATGCAAATAACCACCATTAACGGAGTGACGGTATAGAAAAACAGATTTACAATGATCGACAGGACGCATACTCCGACGTGCAGGAACAGAAAGGCTTTATAGAAGACTGCGGCTTGCTTGCTGTAATCTTTTATTATATATATCGCGCCCATAATGAGCATTGACAGTATCACTGCCATAAGAACGATATTTGTAATATTCGAGAACAGCGCTGCAGTCGTTTCTGAGCCTGCGGCTCCGATGATGAAGTTTACAGCGCCGCCTACGGTGCCGAACATCATAATAAACATCACAATCAGATGAAAAATTGTAACGGGACTCTTTTTTGGCATGATGATTATAACTCCTTGAGCTTAAAAATTGAAAGTGGATGATTGCATTAAAAAAATAACTGACTGCGCAATCTGCACACGCTGTTTATGAGGTATATCCTTTATTATTTACAGGGACTTATCCCGAAATAAAAGATGAACAAGCAGTCGCAGGACTTATGCATTGTTCCTATCCCGGTATGTGTTATTTGGTGCCAAACTTACATCTCCTTTTTTGTTATAAGAAATACTTTCGGATCGACGCAGCGGCTCCCGACGGCAAACCACAGCCACAGCGCTATCCGTTTAGTCGTATAGCAGGAGCTATATGAGCGGCAGTTCCTGTGGAGTCTGTACACAGCAGTCGGGTCGAGCGCCGCCTACCGGAGAGTTACGAGTCTGCACAAGATAGTGCGGCGGATTCGGTGCGGCCGTCGCCGCCGATCTGTGCCTCTGTGACCTCTCTGCGCTCTCTCACCCGAGAACTACTTCTACCTCGTGGGTACCGTTTGCGAATACGGGGATAAGGTTGCCGTCAACAGGCTTGCCGTCAACCGTCATGGACTTTACGCCGCTCGAAACGTGGTCGGGGTTGCTGACCTTGATATTGTAGGTAGCGCCTCTGAACAGGCGGGAGATAGTGAAGCCGTCCCACGCCTTCGGTATGGACGGGCTTATCTCGAGGCCGTCGTACTTGGGCTTGACGCCGAGAATGTACTGCGAGATAGCGACGAAGTTCCACGCGGCGGTGCCGGTGAGCCAGCTGTTCTTGGCCTCGCCGTGTCTGGGAGCGTCCTTGCCGGCTATCATCTGTGCATATACATACGGCTCTGTTCTGTGGAGGTCGGAGTGCTCCTCACGGAACGCGGGGGCTATCTTGCTGTAATACTCGAACGCCTTGTCTCCGCGGCCTACAAATGCCTCCGCACACATGATCCATGCGTTGTTGTGGCAGAAGATACCTGCATTCTCCTTATATCCGCCCGGATAGGTGGAAATTTCACCATACTGTATATAATAATGCGTAAATGCCGGATTGTTGAGAACGAGACCGTGGTCGGAGTTGAGGTACTTGTCAACGCTGTTGAGAGTCTTGATATCATCGCCCGTCTCCTTGCCGAGACCTGCGAGAACGCAGAAGCCCTGCGGTTCGATGAATATCTTGCCCTCCTCACACTCGTGAGAGCCGACCTTGTTGCCGTTGTGGTCGTATGCGCGCAGGAACCATTCGCCGTCGAAGCCGTACTTCATAGTGGCTTCCTTCATCTTTGCAACTTCCGCGTCGGCGCGCTCTGCTTCCGCCTCATCGCCCTTGAGCCTGCACATAGCGGCGTACTCGGGTCCTATGAAGCAGAACATACCCGCGATCATAACGGATTCCGCTACCTGGCTGTAGAACGGGGGATCCTTGAACATTTCCTTGTTGTTGTAGGTCTGGAAGGACTCGCCGGGCTTGTCCGAGAAGCAGGACAGGTTGAGGCAGTCGTTCCAGTCGGCGCGTCCGCTCAGCGGCAGACCGTGAGGGCCGACCTTGCGTACAACGTGGTTGAACGCTCTCTTCATATGATCGAGCATGGACGCGGCCTTGCTGTCGTCGTTCTCGTAAGGCACCATTTCATCAAGTATCGCCTTGTCGCCGGTCTCCTTGATATACGCCGCGACCGCAAGTATCATCCACAGCGGGTCGTCGTTGAAGTTCGAGCCGAGCTCGTGGTTGCCCTTCTTGGTGAGCGGCTGATACTGGTGGTAAGCTCCGCCGTCCTCGAGCATTGTTGCGGCAAGGTCGATAAGACGCTCTCTTGCGCGCTCGGGTATCTGATGCACGAAGCCGAGGAGATCCTGGTTGCTGTCGCGGAAGCCCATTCCTCTGCCGATACCGCTCTCGAAATACGACGCGGAACGCGACATATTGAATGTGACCATACACTGATACTGGTTCCAGATATTGACCATTCTGTTGACCTTCTCGTCGGGGGAGTCAACATGGTATTGGCAGAGCAGGTCGTCCCAGTAGGCCTTCAGCTCGGCAAACAGCTTGTCAGCCTTCTCCGCGGTGTCGCACATAGCGATCATCTCGTGAGCTTTCTTCTTGTTGATGATGTTCTTCTTGCTGTTCGCGGTGGTGATGATCTTGTCGTCGGGTGTAAGATCGGGCGCGAACTTCTCGTTAACGGGGTTTTCAACATAACCGAGCACGAATACATAATCCTTGCTCTCGCCCGCTTCGAGGGAAACGTCGATGTAATGCGACGCGATAGGCGACCAGCCGTCCGCAACGGAATTGCTCGGGGAACCCTTGAATACGCTCTGCGGTTCGCCGAAGCCGTTGTACAGGCCGAGGAAGCTCTCTCTGTCGGTGTCAAAGCCGCTTATCTTGGTGTTTACGGAATAGAACGCGAAGTGGTCGCGTCTTTCCTTGTATTCGGTCTTGTGGTAGATAGTGGAGCCTTCGATCTCGACTTCGCCGGTGTTGAAGTTTCTCTGGAAGTTGGTGGAGTCGTCCTGCGCGTCCCAGAGGCACCATTCGAGGAAGCTGAACAGCTTTATCTTCTTGAATTCGCCGGTGTTGTTGGTGATAGTTACCTTCTGCACCTCGCCGTTGAAGTTCTGCGGAACGAAGAATGTCACCTTAGCCTCGATGCCCTTGTATGCGCCCTTGATAATGGTGTAGCCCATACCGTGACGGCACTCATAGCTGTCGAGATCCTTCTTTACGGGTGACCAGCCGGGGTTCCAGACATTTCCGTCGTCGTTGATATAGAAGTAACGGCCTCCCATATCCACGGGAACGTTATTATAGCGGTAGCGAGTGATACGGCGCAGTCTTGCGTCCTTATAGAAGCTGTAGCCGCCCGCCGTGTTGGATATCAGCGAGAAGAAGCCCTGTGTACCGAGGTAGTTTATCCACGGGTAGGGGGTTTTGGGAGAGGTGATGACATACTCTCTGTTGGCGTCGTCGAAGTAGCCGAATTTCATTGGATTTACCAGTCCTTTCTTTTGGAACTCCCATACGTCGGGACATTCCTGTACATGATATTCTCATTATATAATATTTTGGCAAAAATATCAATGGTTGTAAACGGTTACATAAAATTTTACAATTATAACAATTGTTTGCGATTATTTTTGTGCAATTAAGACAAACGCGGCCGGGGTGTGTTCCTCGGCCGGTTTGTTAAAGCATGGAATGTTTGTTAAATCAATGTCAAGGTTTACAAACTTTGCAGGGCTCATATCCTTGCATAATGGCTTCATTTCTGCTATCTGTTCCGATAAAGCTTTCGGGGTATTTTATTGTTCGGCAATCCCAATAATGAAACTTCATACTTTCCGGATTTAGAAGGTATCTTGAAGTATGATTCTCATAAGAGGTTTCGGACGCCGTAATAGCTGCAGTTGTTGTTTCTGCTGTAGAAGCTGTCGTTTCCTCTGCGGATATGGTTGATATTTCTGTAACGACATTTTCCGTGGTTGTGGTCGATACTTCTGTAATGATATCTTCCGTGGTTGTGGTCGATGCTTCTGTAATGATATCTTCCGTGGTTGTGGTCGATGCTTCTGTAACGATATCTTCCGTGGTTGTATTCGATATCTCTGTAGCGACATCTTCCGTGGATGTGGTCACTATTTCTGTAACGGTTTTTTCTATGGTTGTGTTCACATCTTCGCTCTTTACCGTTTCAGCTGTTATATCTTGAATAGTTGTGGCTGCTTCAATAGTTGTAGCTTTGCTTTCCGGAGCAGTGCTTAACGCTGTTGACGTTTCACTGTATGTTGATGTAATTGTGGTATCTTCTGTTTTGGAACTGTCAGATGAAAGGAGTGAACTGCAGCCGGATAAAATAAATAAAGAACAGGCTATAATTAAAGAAATGACACATCTATTGCGCATATTTACCTCCGATCAATTTTGGCTGCTGATTTGTTTTGCCGTTTTTTTGTCTTTTATTTTCAAAACCAAAAGCCAAATCGCACAAGCAAATATGACGATAAAACCTATCAGAAAAATAAAATATGCAATTGAGAAATCATATTTTCCCGCGCCGATAACTTTTCTCATTTGAAAATCCGTACCCAACAGGAAAAAGACGCCAAAGCCAAGTAATGTAAAGACAATGATAGGAACAGGCCTTTTAAGTATAACGAACAGAATAATCAATACCGTGAATAAAGCAAGGAGCGAGATCATAACAACACAGGTGGTTGCAACGTCGACAGAAATATTATTGCCTGCCATATAAGAATAAATATTGAAAAAATTCAATAAAGACATATCGGCGGCATCTTTTGCTGCCATTTCAACTTCCGGAAAAAATATCTCGTCCGGATATTTTTCAATTACTGCTCTTGTTTCCGCTGTTACAGAAGCGTATGGCAGAAAGAACGAAGCAGCCAAAGCCAATGATACTACGATCATAATAAGAAATGGGATAAATGTGTTTTTGGTTTTCATAATATTTTTTCCTTTCCTCGGTGCGGTGTTATACAGCGCAAAACAAAAATGCGCAGCAACCAAGCTGCGCACCGTAAAAATACAAGCCTGATTGCTGCGACACAAACCGAAACGCAAAGCGATAATTTCCCCTAAACGTGACGAAAAAGCTTGCATTTCTACCGTAGATAGAAATGCACATTTAAGAGAAAAATATTCGGTTTATGTCGCAAGAATATAATACCATATATTTCGGAAAATTGCAAGCATTTTTTAAAATATAGTCTGACACACAAAACCGCCCTGCCGTAAAAATCCGGCAGGGCGGCGCTTCGTCCTCGTTATAATATGCTATTAATGCAAATAATGAGCGGTTCCGGTGCGGTTTTGAATATCCCTGCGGTTATCTCATCGTCGAACGTGAATATGCCAGTCGCCTTGGCTTCCTCAAACGGATAGACAAGGACTTTCTTGTTCATCGGGTCAACTATCCAGTATTCGCGGACGCCCGATTTCGCATAAAGCGCGAGCTTTTCCACGGTGTCGTGCTCCGCGTTGGCCGGCGAAAGTATCTCGAT
>JAFTAG010000076.1 GCA_017458655.1 Ruminiclostridium sp.
GATCGCCGCGGCAGGCGCGGATATCGAGAACAACAAGGAAGTGCAGGACGACTACTGGAGCAAGCTTGTCACCACGCAGGAAAAGATAGATACGCAGAACCTGCTCGTTGCCGCAAAAGAAGAAGAGATAGTCGGGAAGCAGGCGGAGATCGACTCCAAGCAGCTCGAGATCGAGGACAAGGAGCTTGAAATCTCCGAGACCGAGCGCAAAATAGCCGATACCGAGGCGCAGATACAGATGCTCGAAAAGCAGAACGAGGAAAATATCGAGCGCTTTTCCGAGATCGTCCGCGCAAACTATATGAACGAAACGGATAACTACCTCTCCGTTATCGCCGGAGCTACCGACTTCTATGACATATTCGTCCGCAAGGAGCTTATGGATAATATAGCAAAGCAGAACGAGGAGTTCATGCACCAGCTGCAGGACGATATCCACAGGCTCGAGGATACCAAGGTCAAGCTCGGCGAGGATAAGGCAGAGCTCGAGGAAGAAAAAGAAGCCCTCAACTACGACAAGCTCTCCCTGCAGATGCAGAAGGAAGACCTCGAGGACGAAAAGACCGAGCTCGATGAGCGCGTAAAATATTACAACGACCTCAACAGCAGCTATTGGGGCGAATACAACAAGTATTCCACCTACATAAAAGACCTCGAAACGCGGCAGGCTAACCTGCAGTACGAGAAAAAAGTCACACAGGCAGACCGTGAAAAGGCACAGGCCGAGCTGGAGGAGGAGATCCGCCGTGCGCAGGAGCGCGCCAAGAACAATACCGTTTACGATACCGGCGAATGGGCGTGGCCGCTCGACAGGAGCTACCACCTCATAACCACCTACTTCGGCTACGACGCGTGGAGAAACGGCAACCACGGCGGTATAGATATCGGTAACTCCGGCATTATGGGCGCAAACATCTACGCTTCCAAAGGCGGTGAGGTGCTTGTCGCAAAGACCACATATATACCCGGCTATGACTACGGTATGTACGTCGTTATCGACCACGGCAACGGCTATAATACGCTCTATGCGCATTGCAGCGCTATCTACGTCAGCGTCGGTCAGGTCGTCAACAAGGGCGACTGCATCGCCGCGGTAGGCTCGACCGGCTGGGCGACCGGCCCGCATCTGCACTTCGAGGTGCGCAAGGACGGCGTTCGTATCGACCCGTTCAGCGTTGTCTCGCTCCCGCAGTGATAACGGGCGGAAATTATTAAAAATCGGGATAAGCTTATATGAACAGGAAAATATCATTGGGACTGGCGATAAGCATCGCAGCTATCGCCTGCGCCGTGACGTTCGTCATTACAATGACGATATCGCTGAACAACTATAACGATAAGATAGCCGATGTCCGGCAGCGCGGCGAGATATACACCAAGCTGCAGGAGATCGACTCCTATGTGCGCAATTACTCGCTTTACGAGGTAAACGACGAGGCTATGCGCACCGGCGTGTATTCGGGCTACCTGACGGGTATTGACGACAGCGCGGCGAAATACTATACCACCGACGAATATTACTACAAAACGCGTGTGGACAGCGGTTCCGTCGTCGGCCTCGGTATCGTTTTCGAGAAAGAGGACAGCGGCTATATAAGGATAACCGATGTTTACGACGGCTCGCCGGCTGCCGAAGCGGGGATACTCCCCGGCGATATCATCATCTCCGTGGAGGGCGTCAGTGTGCTTGAATCGGGCTATGATGCCGCAAGCGAACAGCTCCGCTACGGCGATGAGGGCACAAGGCGAAGGATACAGGTAAGAAGAAGCGGCGAGGAGAGCGATTACGAGCTCGTCCGCACAAGCTTTATGATACCCACGCTCGATGCCGTGCTGCTCGATAACGGCTTGCTGTATTTCCGCTTCACCGCTGTCAACGGCGCCACGGGGGAGAAGATGAAGGAGCTGCTCACATCGTATGCGGAAAGCCCCGTCACGGGCTATATTTTCGACCTGCGAGGCGTTTCGAGCGGCGTGTATTCGTCGGTTACAGATATCCTCGCCAAATTCGTGCAGCCCGGAGAGCTCGCCGCGGCGGTCTATAAGAACAATTCGACAAGAATAGTCGCGGAAACCGACGATCAGGACTTTACAAATCTCCCGGTAAGTATTATAATAGATGAAAAGACCGGCGGCTCCGCCGAGCTTATCGCCTGCACACTGCGTGACAAGGTCTCCGGTATCACCGTCGGCGAGAATTCTATGGGAAGCGGCACTCTCCGCGAAACACGAAAGTTCGACGACGGTACCGCTATCGAGATATCCGTCGCGGTTATTCGACCTGTTACCGAAAATACCGAGTATAACGAAGTCGGTATCACCCCCGAGTTCATCGTCGAGTACGACGGCGACTATGAGGCCGACCCCGCCGCCTATGCAGCTTCCGCAGATATCCAGCTCAGAAAGGCCGTAGAAGTCATCTCCGCCAAAGCCGTCACCGCAGAGTGAGAGTGTGAGAGAGTCGCTGACGCTTGAGAAACGTGTCTCGCCTGAGGGCGAGCCACATGGGGAAAAGGAAACCTTTCTTGGAAGAAAGGTTTCCTCTCCCCCAGACCCCCACTCTTTCGAAAAAACCGAATCGCTCCGCAGTTAGATTTCAGAGACGCTGCGCCTATTGCAAGATTTTGATAGTGAGAAAGCAGGGGCTCTTTGAGCGGCAAACCGCCTTGCTTTTTATTCGCCCCCGCGGGCAAGCGCCCGAAGCGATCCGCGTCGGGAGTTTCAGCAGATTGTCAGCTCTCGTCCGTGCAACAAGCCTTGCTTTTTATTCGCCCCCGCGGGCAAGCGCCCGTAGCAGTCCGCGTTGAGGGTTTGTGCAGACTTGATAGCTCTCGTCCGCGCAACAAGCCTTGC
>JAFTAG010000077.1 GCA_017458655.1 Ruminiclostridium sp.
AGGAAAGGAGGCTTTATTATGGGCAGGATCATTAGAATGACCGCTGAAGAACTCAGAAACAGACCATTTACGGAAGAAGAAAAGGAAATGCTGAAAAGGCTCGCGGAGATCGAGCCTACACCGGACGATGAATTGCCGGAACTGACTGAAGAACAGCTCAAGGAGTTCAAAACTCTTTCGCAGATCAGGGAAGAAGCGCGCAGAGCCGAGAAGAACAAAAAGGTCGTTACATTGAGGTTGTCGCCGCAAGCGTACAATAAGGCTCAATCTCTCGGAAAAGGCTATACGGGTGTATTGAGCCGGATAATAGAAACGGCGCTCAACGACCCGGAAATTCTGAAACGCTGCGTCTGAAAATCAATAAAAAACACCGCACAGTGCGAAAATAAAGCGCTGTGCGGCTTTTTTACCGTTTCTTCTTTGCTTCTTCCGAATACTTGTGAAGTCTGTTGCTCGTGCCGAATTCCTCCGCGTTGTCAACGCTGCCTATCGGTATCATACCCGTGCAGTCGGTACCGCTTACGGCGCCGCTGAGCGTTCCGGTAAGGCAGGCGCTGTCCTCGAGCGGGAATTCCAAATGCGAACCGCGAGCTTTTTTATTCTTATCCATTTTGTTCACCCTGCGTTATTGTATGCGCAAACGCCGGGTTTATACATGGTCACACGTTCCGGAATATCTTTCCGGCAAACTCTTCCAGCACATTCCCGGCGCTCTCGATGTTGCCGGAGTCTCCGAGCTGCGCGAAAGCGGGGTTTATCGGTATTTGTGCGACATTCGCGATACCGAGCCTCTTTGCCGTTTCCTCGATGTGGGAATTGCCGTAGATGTAGTGCCTCTTTCCGCACTGATCGCATTCGAACCAAGCCATATTCTCGACTATGCCGAGTACGGGAATATTCATCATTTCCGCCATTTTAACGGCTTTCTCGACGATCATTCCCACAAGCTCCTGCGGGCTGGTAACAACGATTATTCCGTCCACGGGAAGTGACTGGAACACCGTAAGCGGCACATCGCCCGTTCCGGGAGGCATATCCACGAACATATAATCGACCTTGTCCCAGATACATTCCGACCAGAACTGCTTTATCACGCCCGCGATAACGGGACCGCGCCATACTACCGGGTCGCTCTCGTGCTCGAGCAGCAGGTTCACCGACATTATGCGCACTCCCGACGCCGTCTGTGTGGGCAGCAGAGCGTCCTCTGTGCCCATTGCGCGTTCGTGTATGCCGAACAGCTTGGGTATCGACGGTCCGGTAATGTCCGCGTCGAGGATAGCCGTATTCAGCCCCTTTCGTCTTGCGACATTGGCCATAAGCGCGGTGACGAGGGACTTTCCTACACCGCCCTTGCCCGATACCACCGCGATCACTTTCTTTACGTCCGAAAGCTCGTGCTGCGGCGCGAGCAGGCTCTCGGCGGTGCGGGACGCGCAGTTCGCACCGCAGGTCTCACAGTTGTGGGTACATTCTTCACTCATAACAGTTATCTCCTTTCGGCTGCGCTCCCGTCTGCCGACGAGAGCGCTGTTTTGCCCGCCTTCGGCGGGATATTTTGTTTTCCCGCCTGACGGCGGGAAAACGTTTCGGTGCTTCTATTCTATCTCGTTGATATCCTTGATATCATCGACGATGCCCGATATAGCGCGGTCGAGCTCATCGTCCGACAGGCGCAGCTTCATATCCGCGCCGGTATTGACCGGAACAGGCAGCTCCGGCTCCCTCACGGTGCGGGAGCGCTGAATGCGCCCCGTGGCGGCGAGCATCATCTTTGTCGGGAGGAACCGCTGCATCGCGACGGCCGCCTTTGCGTACATCTTCGGGACGATGATGAGCTGACCGTCGAACATCTTCTCTATCGCGTATTCGGCGGCCTCGGCCTCATCGAGTCCCGCCACTGCGAATTCCGCGCCCGCGACATCGTTGAACTCGGTCTTTACGGGTCCCGGGCAGAATGCTCCGATATACACGTTCGACCTGTCCACGCGGAGCTCCTCGTAGATAGCCTTTGTGAGCTGCAGGACATAGTTCTTCGACGCGTAGTACGACGAGAAATACGGCCCCGCGGTAAATCCCGCCAGTGACGCGACATTGAGGATATGACCGCGGTCGCGCTTCACGAACTTTTGCAGGAACAGCTTGGTCAGTATGTGCAGTGCCTTGATGTTCACGTCGATCATCTCGATCTCGCGGTCGAGGTCGGTCTCGGTGAATTTCCCGAACACGCCGAAGCCCGCGCTGTTGATGAGGATATCGATGTTCGCGTTCTCGACCTCATTATACAGCTCCTTGCATTCGTCGGGGTCGGAAAGGTCGTGGACGAGCACCTTGACCTTGACGCCGTACTGCCCGGTAAGCTCCTTTCGCAGCTCCTCGAGGCGCTGTCTTCGTCTTGCGACTATCACGAGGTTGAAGCCGCGTCTTGCGAGTATCCTGGAGAACTCCCGCCCGAGGCCGGAGCTTGCTCCCGTTACCAGTGCGATCATACGAGCTCCCCGCTTTCCTCATTTTCACCCGGGAAATCCCAGATATCGGAGTTGAAGTCCGCGGGATCCTCGGGGTATTCGCTCGGGTCGATGTGCTCGATCTTCTCCTCCTGCGCGGCTGTTTCGGCGGCTTCCTCTGCGGCTTCCTCGGCGGTTTCCGCCGTAACGCTCCCGATCTCGCGCTCGAAGAACACGTCAACGAAGCCCGTGATGTGGTCAGGCGCCACCGCTATGACCTTCCAGCCCTCGCGTGCGTAGGTGTTCATCGCGTCCTCCGCGTACTTTACCTTGTAGATGTCCACCTTGTACTCGTACATTTTTGTTTTCCTCCGTTGAATATTTTTACCGGTCACCGACCGGGACAAATGCTGTATCTGCGCGGTTTGCGCGCTCTACCACCCCGATAAGCTCATAAAGGTCATCGAGCTTTGACAGCCGTCCGCACATACCGCGGTATTTCGCGGCGTTCGGCATTCCTTTAAGATAAAATGCCGCCTGTGCGCGGGCTTCTCTCATTCCGACGCTCTCGCCCTTGCATTTTGTGAGCAGCTCAATGTGTTCACGCATAACGGAAAGCCGCTCTGCAAGCGTCGGCGGGGGCTGTATCGGCCTGCCCTCATAGTAGTCGTCTATGTCGCGGAACAGCCACGGATCTCCGTAAGCACCCCGCGCGATCATCACAAGATCGCATCCCGTTTCGCGGTACATCGCCTCGCATTTTTCAACGCTGTCAACGTCGCCGTTCCCGATAACGGGAATGCTCACTGCCTGCTTTACCGCCGAGATGATATCCCAGTCGGCATTTCCGCTGTACATCTGCGTTTTCGTGCGCGCGTGGACCGCAACGGCCGCTGCCCCGCATTCCTCCGCGATATGCGCGATCTCCCGGGCGTTGATGTGCTCCGCGTCCCACCCCGCGCGTATCTTCACCGTCACGGGAACGTGCGCCGCCGAGACTATCGCCGACACCATTTCTCCGAACAGTATGGGGTCTTTCATAAGAGCGCTGCCCGCGCCGTTTCCCGCGACTTTGGGAACGGGGCAGCCCGCGTTGAGGTCGATGATATCCGGCCGGTACCGCTCGGCTATTTCTACCGATTTGGCGGCAAATTCCGGCTCGCAGCCGAAAAGCTGTATCGCCGCCGGGCGCTCGATGTCTGTCAGCGTCAGCAGTTCCGCAGTCTTTCGGTCGCTGTAGCAGAGCCCTTTGCAGCTCGCCATTTCGCCCACACAGTATGCCGCGCCGAAGCGCTTCATCACCGTGCGGAAGGCCGTGTCGGCAATACCCGCCATGGGCGCGAGCGCGGCAGTTTGTTTGATTTTTACATTTCCTATGTTGATATAATTCATCTTTTCATACAGAAAGCGGCTTGAGCAGTTAATAGTGAACAGTGAACAGTGAACAGTTGTGGAGCGGCTTCGCCGCATTTTTAAAAAGCTGTGCGGCAGGAGGTCTTTTGAGGTGCCCATTACCCGCAAACATTCACACCGGGCAGCCTATGATCCCTCTGTCGCTCCAGACCTGAGCCTCGACATATCTCTCCGGCCCGTATCTCCCGTCGGCATTGTGAACCTGCGGGAGCCCGTATTTCTCTATTATCGCGGGGATCTCATCGTAGGTATAGATCTTATTCCGATATTCCTTGCCGTCGTTTATCCTGCCGCCAAAGGTCGGGTGCGAGTCGCCGTAGGTGAACGAGACCGTCCCGGGATCAAGCGCGCTCATATCTATTTTTATCACTCCGCAGTTCTCGTACCATTCGCCAAGCCAGCGGCATTCGCCTACCACAAGGTAATGCGGGGTATCTCTTTCGACTCTTCCGCCCTTTATGAGAAACCGATGCTTCATTATCCCCTCGACCCTCCTGCGGATCGTAAGATATTCCTCCTGCCTTCCGGCACACATGCTGCGGGGCTTCGAGACCTTTATTTCCGCGAGGAGCCTTTCCGCTTCCTCATCCGTAAGCTCGGATATGCTCCTGAACGGACCGACGGTCTTATCGTAATAATGGTACAAAAGCATATTTGACCTCCGACATTACCCGAATATAAGCTTGCCGATAACGGCGTTCGACACAACGAACCCTTCCGGTGTGAGCGATA
>JAFTAG010000001.1 GCA_017458655.1 Ruminiclostridium sp.
AAGGAGATCTTAATGGCAAAAGGAAAGATGCCCGACAATGCGCAGAGCACGCCCATAATAGCTCCGACGAACAAGATGAAGCGGAGGATGTTCTGGGTCGTGCTTACTCTGCTTATAATAGCTGCGGGGTACATATGCTCCGTGATATACAACACGGCGGTGATAAAGTCGGAATACTACCGCTCGAAGGCGAACTCGCAGCAATTGAGCAGCTACACGCTGACCGCGAACCGCGGTATGATAAAAGACCGGAACAACAAGATACTCGCGCAGAGCACGACTGTGTGGGATGTTGTTCTGTCGCCGAAAGCTATAGCGGAGGACGACGACAAGCGCGAAAAAGACGGCAAGATGCGTATGTGCAACGTTATCTGCGACACACTCTCCAAAATGCTCGGCGTTGACCGCCAGAAGCTGCTTGACGGCTGCAAGAACCTCAACAACGAATATTTCATCGTCAAGAAGAAAGTCGATAAAGCCACTCACGACAAGGTGCAGGAGTTCATCACGGAGAACGAGCTCGGCGCTTACACCGTGAACCTTATGGAGAGCAGCAAGCGCTACTACCCGAACGACTCGCTCGCGTCAAGCCTCATCGGCTTCACCAATTACGACAACGAGGGCATCTACGGGCTTGAAGCCTACTACGACGATTATCTGCAGGGCACAGACGGCCTTATCGTAATGGCGAAGGACGCCAACGGCAACGCTATGCCCTACGACTACGAGAACCGCTATGAGGCGAGCGACGGTAACTCGCTGATACTCACGCTCGACAGCACCGTGCAGTATTACCTCGAGAAGAACCTCGAAAGCGCCATAGTTCAGCACAAAGTCGCCAACCGCGCCACCGGTATCATAATGAACGCAAAGACCGGCGCTATCGTCGCAATGGCGACCGCTCCCGGCTACGACCTGAACGACCCCTCAAAGCTCTCCGTACAGGACGAGGAAAAGCTCGTGCAGATGCGCGAAGACCTTATGTACGACTACGCGGCGGGCTCCATGAGCGATCAGGAGCTTATCGACGAGGCTATAGAGAACGACCTCGAGGCCGAGCGCGCCGCTATGCGCGAAAAGCAGTGGAAGAACAAGGCGGTGTCGGAGCTGTACTTCCCCGGCTCGGTATTCAAGGTAATCACCTGCGCATCCGCACTTGAAGAGGAAGTCATCAACCTCAACTCGACATTCACCTGCCTCGGCGTTTACACGGTCGAGGATACAAATATCCACTGCTGGACACACGGCGGCCACGGAACACTCGCGCTGCAGGACGCTATCACCGCTTCCTGCAACCCGGCTTTCATACAGATAGGTCTTAAGCTCGGCGCAAGGCTGTTCAGCAACTACTTCACCGCGTTCGGCTTTACCGAAAAGACCGGTATCGACCTGCCCGGCGAGGCAAGCCCTCTGTACGTTCCCTACGAGCGCATGGGAAAGGTCGAGCTTGCGTCCTCGTCCTTCGGTCAGACGAACAAGATAACCCCCATACAGATGATAACGGCGTATGCTGCCGCGATAAACGGCGGATATCTGCTCACCCCCTATATCGTTGACAAGATCATCGACAACAGCGGTAACGTCATAAAAGCGACAGAGCCGGTGGTAAAGCGTCAGGTCATAAGCGGGGAAACATCTCAGCTCATGCGCACGATAACCGAGAACATAGTTAACTACAACGGCGGTCAGAACGCCTACATCGCGGGCTACCGCATAGGCGGCAAGTCCGGTACGTCACAGAAGCTCGATGAATACCGCCACGACTGGGATATGCGCTACGTCGGCTCGTTCTGCGCGTTCACGCCCGCCGACGACCCCGAATACATAATGCTCGTCTGCGTCGATGAACCTCTCGGCGGCAAATACTACGGCTCCATGGTCGCGGCGCCTGTCGTATCGGCAGTGTTCAGCGAGTGCCTCGAATATCTCGGCGTTTACCCGCAATACACCGCGGAGGAGCTCGAGCTGCAGGACACCACGGTACCGTATGTTTACGGCTCCGCGCTGCTCGACGCTATCACGTCCATAAACGCAAAGGGTCTGAAATACACGGTAATAGGCGATGAGAACGGCGTCATTGATTACACCGTTCCCGCAGCCACGGCGGCTATCCCGAAGAACGGCACGGTCGTTATCTATATGCAGGGCGCGGCCGAGCAGAAGGTCATAGTCCCCGATATCACCGGCTTCACCGTTGACGGAGCAAACAACACTATGGCATACTACGGACTTAATATATCGCTCAGCGGCGGCGCTATAGGTAACTCCAGCGCAGTAGCCGTATCCCAGTCCCCCGAACCCGGTACCGAGGTCAGCAAGGGCACGGTAGTGGAAGTGACCTTCATGATAAACAACTCCGACGCCGGGTGAGCGGAGAGAGCGAGAGGGAGAGAGAGACGCTGACGCTCGAGAGGTCGCTTCGCTTGAGAACGGGGAAAGAGGAAACCTTTTATGAAGAAAAGGTTATCCTCTCTCCCCGGACCCCTCTCTCTTTCCAAAAAACTTTAGGGCTCCTCTAAAAACCTATTGTCGTTCAGGCGTGCCGACATAAAGTCGGCAGATTGTACAAATTTTTCGCAGGCATACTGTCGTATGTCAAGGAAAATTTGTGCAATATGACGGCTTTAGGGCGGTGCGAATGG
>JAFTAG010000078.1 GCA_017458655.1 Ruminiclostridium sp.
GGGCCGTGTCTCAGTCCCAATGTGGCCGTTCAACCTCTCAGTCCGGCTACTGATCGTCGACTTGGTGGGCCGTTACCTCACCAACTATCTAATCAGACGCGAGCCCATCTTTCAGCGATAAATCTTTGGTATATCTGAGATGCCTCAAATACACGTTATGCGGTATTAGCAGTCGTTTCCAACTGTTGTCCCCCTCTGAAAGGCAGGTTGCTCACGTGTTACTCACCCGTCCGCCACTAAGTTAAAGGAGCAAGCTCCTTTAACTCCGTTCGACTTGCATGTGTTAGGCGCG
The DNA here is from genome assembly GCA_017458655.1 of Ruminiclostridium sp. Lineage (GTDB taxonomy): Bacteria > Bacillota > Clostridia > Oscillospirales > Ruminococcaceae > Ruminiclostridium_E. The sequence goes on from JAFTAG010000078.1 coordinate 293, forward strand.
CCGCCAGCGTTCGTCCTGAGCCAGGATCAAACTCTTTAGTAATGGTATATCCAGCATTGTTTACAATGCTCAATATCGTTTGACGCTCAGATTAAACGCTAACAAATTTTTGTCATTGTCAATCCGAAATTAATGTTCTTGAAATTTCAAGGGTCGTTAATTCGTTATGATTTCTGTTCAATTTTCAAAGTACCTGCGATCAACTCCTGCAATGCTTCGCATTGCTTCGTTGCTCTGTCACACTTTATCTTCAAAAGCTTTCGCTTTTGAAACAAGTGTGTGCGATCACTGCTTTTCGGCAGTTTTCTGCTACCCTTTTACAAGGCAGTGCAGATATTATACCACACTTAAAACGATTTGTCAATACTTTTTTCGATTTTTTTCAAAAAATTTTTCGACAAGTTTTCAAGTGCTTGTCCCGCCCGTTTCCGAGGGGAACTTTGTTATTATATCACAACTGTCCCGGTTTGTCAATAGAATTTTATACTATAGAACATCTTCTACGTTTGCGCCAAACAACAGCAAATTTAAGCCGCTCATGTTAGCAATGTTTCACAAACCAACGTTACTCCTTTTCCAGTCTTTCAAGCTCCTCGGCAGCGGAAGCCCATTCTTCGGTCTGCGTGTCAAGTTCGCTTTGCAGCTCCCCGAGCCGCCCCGAGAGCTCCGCGACCTTCTCGTAATCCCCGGCGACCTCGGGCAGCTGCATCTGCTCGTTTACTGCGGCGATCTCCGCTTCAAGCTCCTCAATGCGCTTCTCCGCCCGCGACACCCGCGTATTCAGCTTGCGTATATCGCTTTGCAGCTCCTTGCGCCGCTTATAATCCTGCTTGTTTGCGCTCTCGGCGGCGGGCTCCTTCGCCTTGGCGGCAGTCAGCACCTGTTCTCCCTCCGACATCGTGAGGTAGTCGTCGTAATTTCCGAAAACCGACACCGCTCCCGAGGGAGTGAGCTTGTAAAGCCGCGTCGCAAGCTTATTAATAAGGTATCGGTCATGCGAGATGACGAACACCGTTCCGCCGTAGCCTGCCAGCGCATCTTCCAGCGCCTCGCGGGAATTGATATCGAGGTGGTTGGTCGGCTCGTCGAGCAGCAGGAAATTGCAACCGCTGAGCATAAGCTTCAGCAGCGCCACCCGCGCCTTTTCGCCGCCGCTTAATACCCCTATCATCTTGAAAACGTCCTCGCCCGAGAAAAGGAAGCTCCCGAGCGCGGTCCTCACCTGCGTCTGCGACATTTTGGGGTAGGCGTCCCAGATCTCATTCATCACCGTCTTGCTGTCGGAAAGCCCGGTCATGAGCTGATCGTAGTATCCGACCTTCACGCCCGCTCCGTAAGCGACACTGCCGGTCTCGGGAACGAGCTGCTTCATCAGTATTTTAAATAGTGTAGTCTTGCCGCTGCCGTTCGCGCCGAGCAGGAACACTCTCTCGTGCTTGCGGACCTCAATATCCACGCCGCCGAACAGCTTTTCCCCGTCAAAGCCCATTTGCAGGTTCTTCGCGGTCATTATCTCGTCGGTAACGGGGTCGGTGCAGTGGAAAGCGAACCGCAGCTTTTTCGGGAGCGTCTGCGGCTTCACGAGTTCGGCTTCCAGACGCTCAATCTGCTTTTCCTTGCTTGCGATCGTAATGTAGTTGCGCTCCTGATTGAAACGCTTCTGCTGCTCGATGATGCCCTTTATGCGGTTGATCTCCTCGAGTTGGTTGTCGTAATGCCGCCAGGCGATCTCGAGGTCTTCCTCTTTTTTCTTGCGGTAGGCGCTGTACCCGCCGTTGTATGCGGTGAGCCGCTTGTTTTCCAGCTCGAACGTGCGTGTAGTGACCTTATCGAGGAAGTAACGGTCATGGGAAATGATGATGTAAGACCCGCGATATTCCAGCAGGAACTTCTCGAGCCACGTTGCCGCCGCGATATCGAGGTGGTTTGTGGGCTCGTCGAGCAGCAGGAAATTCGCCCCGGACAGCAGCAGCTTTGCAAGCTGGACTTTTGCCCTCTCTCCGCCGCTTAGCACCGAAACGGGCTTTTCCTGCTCCGGGAGCGAAAATCCCAGACCGAGCAGGCTGCTCATGGCGCGGGTGCGGTAGGTGAGCCCTCCGACTTCCTCAAAGCGCTCGCGCAGCAGCATCTGCTTTTCGAGCAGCTCCGCGCCCGGGGAACCCTCCCCGACCTGTGCGTTTACTTCATCAAGCTCGGCTTCAAGCGCCATTACCGGTTCAAACACCGAAAGCACCTCATCGTAAACGCTCACCGAGCTGTCACGAATGACGTGCTGTTCCATATATCCGAGGACGGCGTCTTTGGATTTGACGAATTCGCCCTCATCGTACTCCACATCGCCGCGCATCGCTTTTATGAGGGTAGTCTTCCCGCAGCCGTTCACGCCGACAAGCCCTATCCTGTCGCCCTTCCCGACCTCGAAGGTAACACCCCCGAAAAGCATCTCCGCGCCGAAGTACAGAGTAACGTCCTTAGCATTAAAGATAGCCATAGATCTCCTGTCGCTGCGCTTGAGAGAGTCGCTGCGCTCGAGACTGCGCTAACGCGCTTGAGGAAGAGGCGCTGCCTCTCCCTCAAACTCCCTCACCGGTTCCTTTGTACGACAAAGGAACCGAAAGCGTAGTGTATTTATTTTAAAAATTCTTCAGATTACCTGTCATTCGCCTCCGCGCAAAGCGTGTCGGGAATGATTATTTTATCTCCCACAATTCCGCAATAGGAGCAGTTACTTACAGATCCGAATGCGAAGCCAATACAGTTTTTTCGAAAGAGTGGGGGTTTGGGGGAGAGGAAACCTTTCTTCCAAGAAAGGTTTCCTTTTCCCCAAGCGCGTCAGCGCAGTCTCGAGCGCAGCGGCTCTCTCACTCTCTATCTCTCAAATATTCGCTGTGTTAAACCCTGCTATGTGCAGGACGCGGTAATCCGTATAGCCGAGGGAGATGAGGGATACGGCGGAATAGTTATTGTTTGAGACGAGGTAGTCCTTGACCTGACCGGACTTTGTGACCATAATGCTCGTTATCATAAACTCGGCTGCGGGCTTGCCGTCCTGCATCAGCTGTATGACATCGCCGAGCTCGCCGTTGCCGGCGGTGGTCTCATAGGCGACCATACCGAAGCCCTCGTTGGTGGTGACATACCTGTAGAAATACTCGCGGTCGTACCAGCTTCGGGAGCAGCCTGTTTTCTTGCGGGCATTGTTCAGTTCCTCGTCGTACCACTTCCACTGGTCGTAACGGTCGCCCTGCGCGTCCATGGGAATGCCGCCCTCGAATATGCAGCGGGAAACGAAATTCGCGTCGTCCTCGTCGTATTCGGTAAACGCGCCGCTGTCGGAAAATCCCGCTATCGCCGTGAGCGCCGCCGTGCTGCGATCGTATTCGCACTCGGCGGTGGGCTTGCCGGAAAGGTCTTCCTTCCCGAAAAGAATAAGCTCATTGTCCTTTTTGAGCATTTCAAGCGCCCGTTCGGTGTATTTCGGGATAAATGTGTAATTCATATCCTTGCGCTGATAGCCCGCCTCGGCAAGCACCTTGTCGTAGCCCCGCATCGCCGCCGTATATGACGGACGGACGCTCGTGTGCTCCTTTATCAGCGGGGATTTGCCGTCCTCGTCGATAACGAAGCTGTGCTTCTCGCCGCGGACAACTATCGGGTCGGTGTTGGTCCCGGTCATTGCCGACGCGCTTATCTCGACATCTATCTCGATATCCGCCTTTTTGGGAACGGCGTGTCTGCGCGTGACATACACGGTCACGGTGCATTCCCCGTAAGAGCGGTCGATGGGGCATTTCCCCGCGAGATAGGCTTCGTACCGGAACGCAAGGTCGTCGTACAGCTCGTATATGCACTGCGTCGTGTAAAATCTTGCAATATTCTCCGAGCGGAGTTCACCAAGACCCGCGTAAAAGTAGGTGAAGTATTCCCCGAGAAGCTGTTCCTCCTGCTCGGTGACAGCCTTGCCGTCAAAGGTGAGCGTTACGGCCGTATCCGACACGGGGTGGTAGTCCTTCCCGTACAGGTCTTTCTCAAACAGCTCGTCGAGCTTCTTCCGAAAGTCAAAAACATCACTCAAAAGAAAAAGGCCGACAACGTAAATTGCCACAATGACGAGGACAACCACCGCAGTCAGCACAAATTTTGTCTTTCGGCTCATATACCGCATTCATCATAGTCTGCCCACTTGTTCACCGCGGTCTGCTGGGTGAGCTTGAATACTATATAAACGGCTGCGGAGATTATCAGTGCGACCGCCGCGAATATCGGTAACAATGTCGGTGCTGTGCTGTCGTTTTTCTGCTTGACAGGTTTGCTGCTCATATTGCTGTTCCTCCCGGTCTTGGTTTTTTATATTATACTATATGTTGTGGGATTTGTCAAGACTATTGTTGACGGCTTTACTTGACAGTCATCATTTTTGATGATATAATAAAAAGGACGAGAGCCTTCCCGGGTAAAAACGGAACGGTGGCGGTCGCTCCCCTTGCGAAAGGGGGATGCGTATGCTTATGTTTACTTATCAGGATCTGATACAGACTCTGTATTGCGCTTGCGCGATAGCAACTCTTATCTATATGATCCTCCGTGACAAAAGCGGAAGCAATAAAAGGAAATAACCGCCCGTAAACTTTTCCAAGGAGTTCGAGCGGTTATTTTCTGAATAATCATCTTACTTTAGGGGAGCACGACCAAGCCGCTGCTCTCGTTATTTTTATTATAGCATATATTACATTGATTGTCAAGGGTTTCGGCTGCTTTTGATCGGTAGTTTGGGGTAAGTCCAAAGCCTCTGCTCCTTATGACCGGTCGTTATCCGCTTGTCAAGGGTGTCCAAAAATAATTTTTTACTCTGTTATCTGTGTAAAAAATTTTTTTCGGAGCCTCCCTTGACAAGCGGATTGCGCGCGTAAAGCATTTGCCTTGTATGGCGGCATCCGTGCCGCCCTTTGAGCAAATGCACAATGCATCCTGCATTGGATATCGGCTCCGCCGACGGGGCTGGGTGGGAAGCAAGAGAGCAGTGGCACCCCGTCGCTCTTTCCATTTTACCACGCCGCACCACGACCTGTCTCGCTGCTTTCGGACAGTTTCTTGCCTCGGGGGCGAATAAAAAGCAAGAGACCCCGCCGCTCGCAGAGATCTTGCCCGCCGCTTGAACAACGCTATAAGCGCGGACTAAATCTTACGTTCTGCTGAAAGTCTCGACGCGGATTCGGAGTGGCCGCGCCACCGCCGGGTCAAGGGCCGACGTGAGGCCCTTGCGGGAGTTTGAGGGCAGAGCCCTCAATCTGTTTCTCTCAAATCTCTGTCTTTCTCTGCCCGCTCTCTGCTTCCTGCCAGCGTCCTCATAGAGTTGAGTATAGCGATAACGGCAACGCCGACGTCCGCGAAGACGGCGAGCCACATATCGGCTATACCGAACGCGCCAAGCACCATTATGGCAAGCTTTACGGCAAGAGCAAAGACGATATTCTCGCGGACTATGCGCATAGTCTTCGCGGCTATGCGCTTGACGAGCGGTATCTTGCGCAGGTCGTCGTCCATTATGACTATATCCGCGGCCTCGATCGCCGCGTCGGAGCCCATACTTCCCATAGCTATGCCGATATCAGCTCTCGCGAGCACGGGGGCGTCGTTGATGCCGTCGCCGACGAACGCGAGCTTTTCACCGTCGGGACATTCTTTCAGCAGCTTTTCGACCTTTTCCACCTTGTCGGCGGGCAGGAGCTGCGCGTAATACCCGTCCAGCCCGAGCTGCTCCGCGACCGCCTTCGCTTCGGCCTCTCTGTCGCCGGTCAGCATTACACAGTGCTTTATGCCCGCTTGCTTCATACGTCTGATAGCTTCGGGGGTATCGGGCTTTATGCTGTCCGAAATTATGATAGTTCCGAGATACTTGTTATCCGCTGCGGTATGTATGACCGTACCGCCGCCCGAGGGGTCTTCCGCGGAAATACCGTGCTTCTGCATAAAGGCGCGGTTCCCGACAACAACGCGCTTGCCGTCAACATCGGCGCTGATACCGTGACCGGCGAGCTCCTCGGCATTTGCTACGCGCGAGGTATCGACCGTTCCCGTGTAAGCCTCACGGACGGATAACGCTATGGGGTGGTCGGAAAAGCTCTCGGCGTGAGCGGCATAGCGCATAAGCTCCTCTCTGGAGCAGTTGGTCGGCTCGGTGCGGGTAACTTTGAACTCGCCCTTGGTAAGGGTTCCCGTCTTGTCGAAAACAACTGTCGAGATATTTGATACCGCTTCGAGGTAGTTCCCGCCCTTGACTAAGATACCAGACCGCGACGCTGCGCCGATTCCGCCGAAAAATCCGAGCGGTACGGATATTACCAGCGCGCAGGGGCAGGAGATAACAAGGAAGCAGCAGGCGCGGCGGATCCATTCCCCCCAGTCCCCGCCCGTCACGAGCGGAGGGATAACAGCGAGAAGAACGGCGCATATAGTAACTGCCGGAGTATATATTTTCGCAAAGCGCGTGATGAAATTCTCGACCCTTGCTTTTTTATTGCCCGCGTTTTCGACAAGCTCGAGTATGCGCGAAACGGTGGAGTCTTCAAACGCCTTTGTAGTGCGGACTTTTACAGTGCCGCTGCCGTTGATGCAGCCGCTTATCACCTCATCGCCTACGGAAGCTCTGCGCGGGACGCTCTCGCCCGTAAGCGCGGCGGTATCTATCATAGTCTCGCCCTCGATAACAACGCCGTCGAGCGGTATGCGCTCCCCCGCCTTTATAACGATGACACTGCCGATCTCAACATCGTCGGGGTCGGTCTGTTCAAGCCCGTCCCCGGTCTCGAGGTTGGCGTACTCTGGAACGATATCCATAAGGTCGGTGATCGAGCGGCGCGCCTTGCCGACAGCGTAGCTCTGGAAAAGCTCGCCGACCTGATAGAAAAGCATTACCGCCACTGCTTCGGAGTATTCCCCGATGCAAAAGGCGGCTACCGTTGCTATGAGCATAAGCAGGTTCTCGTCGAAGACCTGCCCGTGCGCGATATTTTTGGCGGCCTTTATCATGATATCATAGCCTATCAGCAGATAGGGTATGACGAAAATGCCGATAACGAGCCACACGGGGAGCTGCCCGAACACGCCGAGGTGCTCGCAGACCATCAGCCCCGCGAACAGCACAAATGTGATGACTATGCGCAGCAGTGTGTTTTTCTGCTTTTTTGTGAGACCGCTCATATCACATCAGTATAACGCAGTCGGGCTCGACCTTTTTGCAAGCCGCCTTCACCTGCTCCATTACCCCGTCGAACTTGTCGTCGTCCGCGTCAATAGTCATTTTCTGCATCATAAAGTTGACGGACGCGTCATTGACGCCGGGTATCTTTTTGATAGCCTCTTCCATTTTTGCGGCGCAGTTCGCGCAGTCGAGATCCTGTAATTTATACTTTTTTTTCATATTTTTATCCGCACCCGTCAGGGTGCGCCTCCTCTTTGCTTTGGTGTGTTTGCGCTCAAGCGCGACCCGCCCACGCTCTACGGGCGGGAGCGCCAATGCGTTGGTTTGAAGATCCTAAGATCTTCAAACCGAACACCCCTTGTGATATATTTGAACACTTGAACGTTCGTTCAAGTATATTATATATCCATTATCGGGATTTGTCAAGGGGTTTTTGCAAAAAATCTCCCGACAACGGGTGTTATCGGGAGATTTTTTATTATTGCGGTTTATTTGCCGTTTTTGACGATGAACTCCTTGATCGCGCCGAAGGTCATTGTGCCCTTGGGAGCGAACTTGCCGTTTACGGTGATGTCCGCGCCGTCGGTCACAACGAGGTCGTTGCTGACGGTGAGCGCCTTGTTTATCACTATCGTGCCGGCGAGAGTGGTGGAAGTCCCCGCCTTGCCGGAAGCTGTTATCTGCTCAAACGTGCCGCCGGTTATCGTGAGATCTCCCTTTGCGGTGAGAGCGCCGACTGTGCAGTTATCGAGCGCCGCGCCGCCGGTGACTGCCGTTTTGCCGAGGGTGCAGTTTGTCGCTGTCAGTGTCTTTTTCGTGGTAACTGCGGCAGCAGCGCCCTTTGAGGTCTTGAATGTAACGTTTTCGAGCGTAAGATCGCAGCTTGCGGAAACGCTCGGAACAGTGAGAACAAAACCGTTTCCGACTATCGTGACGGAGCTTGCGGATTTGGGCAGAGCGAGTTTTTTCGCCGATACATTGTCATTCAGCTCGATCCTGATCTCGCCGGTGGCTTTTGAAAGCTCCTTCATAGCTTCTTCGAGCGTATCGTAGCCTTTGCCGTTAAAGATCACATTTTTGCCGCTCGCACTGTTAAAATGTATGTTGCTTTCGGGGGAGATACCGGAGTAGCCATAGCTGCTGCCGCCATACTGTAATTCCTGCGGTTTGTCTATCCCCTTGATCTTGTACCAGTCTTCTTCGCTTCCGGCATAATAAATATCATCTATAACTATCGATGTACCGATCTTACCGCCGTAACCGAAAACCATATCCTCCATTTCCGTCAGACTTATGGGTAAGGTAAGCTTATTGATAAGATCTCCGAAAAACGCATTATATCCTATTTTTTCTACGCCCTCACCGATCGTTACTTCACTGAGCGAGGTACAACCATAGAAAGCAGATTGTCCGATCGTTCTGACACTTCCCGGAATAGTTATGGTTTTAAGATTTTTACAGTCTGAAAATGTATCATTCGGAATACTCGTAAGACAGGAAGACAATTCTATCTTCTCAATACTGCTGTTCTGGAACAAATAACATACATTAATACTATCATCGTAATCGAAGCTTTCCACACTGTCCGGTATTACAACTTCTTTTATATAGTCATTTTCAAAAAACAAGTTGTAAGACATGATTTTTGTGTTATCGGGAATAACAGCCTTCTGCTTTGTTGCTTTTCCGAACGGATATGCTATCAGCTTGGTACCGTTTTTGTCGAATAAAGCACCGTCGATCGTTTTAAAGTACGGACTGTTATCGTCGATCTTGATATTCTTTAAAGAATTGCACCCGTCAAAAGGAGCTTGTATATTTGAAAAAGCGTCTTCCTCAATATCGGAAGGAAGATATACATCGGTGAGCTTTTCACAATTTGTTATACTGCTTGTATAGTATTTTGCGCCTGCATTGACAGTAAGCTTTTTAAGGTTTTTGCAGTATGATATTTTAAATTCGGTAGTGTTTTTGGGCATTACATACGAGTCGCCTTTTCTGTCTGCCGGGTAATGTATAAGCTTGTAACTGTTATAATCATTTTCAAACAAAACACCGTCGATACTGCTGTATGTTGTGTTTCCTTCCTCAACGGATATGGTTTTGAGCGTATGAGCGGGGTCTATTTCATTTACCGCCGTAACATCGGCCGGAAGAGTGAAGCTCGTCTTCTTTTTCCCTTCCGGATAAATTATCAATTCGATACCTTTCCAAAACGCAGGTTTATAAAGTATTCCGTCGATGGAACTGAAATTTTCATTCCCGTCCTTAACAAAAATATCCGTCAGTCCGGTGCAGCCGGAAAAGCTGTAGTTATATTCATAGTCCAACGAAGTAAGACTGTTGGGAAGTGTCACCGTTTTCAGAGAGGTACAGCTTCTGAATGAAGAATACAGCTCATTCAGACCTTCCGGCAGGTCGATCTTTTGTAACTTTGCGCAATTGACAAAACTGCCTCTTATACTATTGATCGTACCTGGCAATACAACACTTGTAAGATCATTACAATCTTGAAAGCAATACGACATATTTGTGATACCGTCCGGCAGAACGACACTTTTTATGCTGTTATTTTTATAACTCCCCATATCGCCGCCTACCGAAAAGGCTCCGCTCATTAGTCTTACGGGAAAACCGTTTATAGCTGAGGGAACAACTATATCGGTCTTTGTACCGTTATAAGCCAGAACCTCGGCATAATTATCATATTCAGCCAAATGATAAATAAAACCGTCTTCCGTTTCTTTGTAGTAGTCATCCGCGAAGATCGAGACATTGAGACCCTCGAATATACCTTCCGGGACTTGTGCCGCGGTCGCTGCCATAACAGCCGAGAGTACGACTGCCGCTATCCTCTTTTTCCGGTTTTTCATAATAGAGATCCTCCTGAAATTCCCCGCGCAAAATAAAAAGTGCGCAGCATTTTGTTGAGAAAGCCACGCACTGTGTAAAAATGCGAAAGCTCTTTGAATTGCTGCCACACAATATCATTTTTCGTCTTATAGACCACACGAAAATAAGCCTGCACTTTTACCATAGTAAAAGTGTGGTCTATATGACGATATAATATTATGTGGCAATGTCATTATACCATATTTTCCCGAAAAAATCAAGCCCGTTGTTTAAAATAATAACCGCCGCTGTCACTTGACAACGACGGGAAACTGTGATATAATAACATTAACGAAGGGACAAAGAAAGTTTGCTCCCGGAGCAGAGGTCAAAACATTTTAATAACCACCCCGGGTGGAAGCTCGGTGGTTATCTTTTTTTATCTTTTACGGTTTCTGAACCGGTCAATAAAAGTCGATAACAATGCCCCGAGCGACGAAGCATTGAGAGCTATGATGTGTATCGTCTCGCCAAGAAGCTCAAACAATACATTTTGTATTATACCATATCTTTTCAAAAAATGCAAGTGTTATAAAAAACACCCCGGTAAAACAGACACAAGCCTGAAATACCGGGGTACATTTTTATTCATCAAAAGTGAGGATCAACCAACGATACCCGATCTCTCGATACCTTCAACGAAGTTCTTCTGTAAGAAGATATACATAACGAGTATGGGCAGAATGGACAGCAAGCATCCGGATTCTATCCATACCAGCCAGTCGGCGGCGATACCGGTAGGCGTGCCGGTCGGGCTGTAGTAGGACGATACCTGCTGATAGAGGTTGCTGACCATAAGCGCGACGGTGTTGGACTTCGAGAAGAACATTCCCGAAACGTAGGAGTCGTTCCAATACCAAACCACGGAGAAGATAAACACCGTGAGGAAGGAGTTGGACGCGTTGGGCACCATGATGCGGACGAATGTCTCGAAAGGTCCGCAGCCGTCGAGATACGCCGCGTCCTCAAGTTCTTTCGGCAGGCCTCTGAAGAACTGCCTGAACAGGAAGATGAACAGACCGGCGCGGATACCGTTGCAGAAGAATGCCTGCAGATACAGCGCCCACGGGGAATCCGCGAGGTTCACGGGGCCGCCGGTTATCAGCGTGCATATCTTGAACGGGTCAAAGTATCTGAACTGCATAAACTGCGGGATAAGTATTACCTGCGTGGGAACTATTATCTGCAGTATTACGATAGCGAAGAACAGACCCTTGAACTTGAACTTGAATCGTGCGAAGCCGTAGCCCGCGATAGAGCAGGTAAGCACCTGTATTATCGAGCAGACGACGTTTACGGTGACGGTATCCCACACCAGCTTCGGGTAGTCGATAGCCAGCCACGTCTCCTCCATATTGCTCAGCGTAAATGTCTTGGGGATCCACATAATGGACGGGTCGGACATCTCGATCTGCGGTCTTAATGCGCAGGAGATCATATAGAGTATCGGGTAAACTACGACGAAGGAAAGTCCGAAGATGATAAGGAAGCGGAATATCGGCCATATCTTCTCGGAGACCCTTCTGCCGAGGATATAGCGGTAATGCTTCTTCTCGGCATCATTATACTTGAAGTAGTGGGTGATTATCTCCCAGCTGCTGACATGGAACTTCTTGAGACGTTCCTTTTCTTCCTTTTTGAGCTGACGCTTTGTCTTGGCAGTTACGGAGGCAGCTGCCGGAGCAGCTTTGATATTTTCGTTGTCCATTTATGTACCTCCTTAATCTACCTGATAGAATATGAATCTGTTCACGATGACGGTGATAAGCGCAAGCACCGCGCCGACTATCGCGAAGTATGCCCACGCCATTGCCGAGGCGTGATCGTACTCCCAGACCTTGATGTAGGACATTACCTGTTTCATTACCGGGTTATCCGACTTGACGAACGCGTCGATTATCGTATAAATAAGGTTCGCGAAGATCATGGGGGAAATGGTCGGGAAGGTTATCTTCCAGAAGAATTCCCAGCCCGTAGCGCCCTCCATAGATGCCGCTTCCTTTGCGGAAAC
>JAFTAG010000079.1 GCA_017458655.1 Ruminiclostridium sp.
AATTACGGCACATACGGGGGAGAATTCTATGTCAAAGTGAACACCGAGGGTAATACCGCGGTCTATGAGGTCGGCGGCAGACTTGACACTATGACCGCGCCCGAGCTGCTCCGGGAATTCAATGACAGCAAACCCGCGGAGCATATTATTTTTAACGCCAAAAATATGGATTACATCTCGTCAGCGGGGCTGCGAGTCCTTCTGATGATGAGCAAAACCGCAAAGGAGCCGCTAAAGGTGATCAATTATTCGGAGGCTGTCAGGGAAATATTCGAGGTAACAGGCTTCGCAGACCTTATGACGCTCGAATAAAATCTAAAATTACAGTCCGGCTTAAACAGTCGGGCTGTTTTGATATATTTTCTCCGCCTTTACCGCAAGGCACCTGTCCGTGACCTTTGTGCGCATTATGCGGATGTGCAGGAATACCGCGGCTGCTGCGGTAAGCATCTCGGCTATCGGGAAGGTCAACCACACATACCAAGCGTTTTCCGCTGTGCCGCCAGACATTGCGGCAAACAGCCAAGCGAACGGGAACACAAACAGAAGCTGTCGGCAAACCGAGATCACAAGCGAGCTGAAGCCCGCGCCGAGAGCCTGAAAGATGCCCTGAAACGCGATGTTCGCACCCGCGAAAACGAAGCTGAGGGAGATTATCCGCATTGCGCTCACACAGAGGTCATTGGTAACTCCCGACAGCCCGAATATCGCAGCGAAAGGCTCCGCGAATACTTCAAGTGCAAGAGTTCCCGCAAGCATAATTATGAATGTGTAGATGTGCCCGTATTTTACGGAATCGTGAATACGGTCTGAATCGCCCATACCGAAGCTGAACGCCGTTATCGGCATTATCGCGTCACGCATACCGAACGCCGCGAACAACAGGAACTGCATCACCTTGTAGTACAAACCGTAGGCGGTGACAGCGTCCGCGGAAATGCCGACGAGGATAAGGTTCATTCCGTATGTCATCACGGAAATGAGCGCCTGTGAGATTATCGCGGGAAGTCCCACGGAATATATTTGCTTTATCACTCGTAGGTCGGGTTTGAGATAGGACAGCTTGTTCTGTATCTCCGTGTTGACCTTTAAGTGGAACAAGAGGGCAAGCACGAACGAGACTATCTGACCGATAACCGTTGCGTAAGCCGCGCCCTTAACACCCATTTCGGGCAGTCCCAGCCACCCGTATATCATTATCGGGTCAAGCACGATATTTGTCACCGCGCCCGCGATCTGCGCTATTGTTGAGAACATCGAATGTCCCGTCGCCTGCAATAATTTTTCGTATATCGCAAAGAATGACATTCCGAACGACAGCACGCTGCATATACGCAGATAATCCGTACCCATAAGCGCTATCCCGCTGTCGGTCGTCTGCGAACCGATATACGCTTCCGCTCCGAACAGCCCGAAAAGCAGGAACGCGACATATATCAACGCAGCCATAAGCTCCGCGTTTCCCGCGGCTCGGCTCGCTTGCTCCTTATTGCCCGCACCGAGGTTTTTGGCGGTAAGAACATTTGCTCCGACGCCCGTACCTATCCCGACAGCTACCATAAGTATCTGCATCGGGAAAGCGAGCGTGAGCGCGTTGAGAGCCTGTTCACCGCCAACTGCCATATTCGACACGAACGCGCTGTCAACGATGTTATACACCGCCTGCAACACCATTGAAACTATCATCGGGATGCCCATTGAAAGCATCAGCTTCTTAACCGGCATTGCCGACATTTTTGTATTTTCCATATCTGCCTCCGAAAAAAATTAAGCGCAAGCGTTCCGAAAAGCCGGTCTTACGCTTGCGCTGCTCACTTTTTATTGATGTAATTTTACCATATTTTTGCGACTTTGTCAATGTCGTTTTTCAACAAACGCGATAGGAAAATCACGCCTCTTTATGCGCTTTTTGAGCAGTATCGACTGCCGAACCGCGTACAAATATCAGCTTGAACAGCGTCCGTATGAGCGGCTGAATAAAGAACAGCTGTGTAAAGAATGCGAACGGGAAATTGAAGCATACGAGTTTGAGCCAGTTCGCAAGCAGCGTGATAATGCTGAAACTCGCGTAATACGGATAGTACAGGAATGCCGCGATAAAGCTCATCGCCGGACACATAATTCCCACGGTGGCGCATATTATCGCAGTTTCAAAAAGTACGGGATGCGTTTTTGCGGGGTCAAATACCTTGCGGGCAAGTCTGAATGAGCAGGGACTTCCGACAAGGATCTCAAGAGTATAGGCAAATATGAATTCGATGCCGACAACTGCCCATATAGGCAGATTCGTACCGAGCATATATACTCCGCCCATACTGTCGATAGCGCCGAGCACCGTGTTTTCGCCTGTTACGGACATCAGCGTCTGGCCGTTGACGACGTAAAGGCTGTAAAAAACATAGGCGTGAACTGTGACGATGACCGTCATCAGCGCGAACATCATTCGCTGAAATTGATTCTGTGGCATAGCTTTTTCCTTTCTTTCGCAAACAAAAACACGCAGTATCATAAGTCTCATGCGCTTCGAAGGTTTTTTATGTGCGCGTCAGTGCGCACCTTTGGAAACCTTCTTTACGGCATCCTGCCGTTCCGTGATCAGACTTATGCAGGCGTAAAAGCCCTGCTGCGTGTTTGCGGTTTCTTTGTCGGTGCGCATCGTGCGCACTTTGGGAAACCTTCTCTGCGACATCGTGTCGCTGCGTTTGTTTATTCTTTTTGATATATTATATCATAACCGGCTGCGTTAAATCAAGAAGAAAAATGAGCATTACAGAAAATTCGTTTAAAATTCTGTCGCTGTGCTGTTGAAAATCTCTTTGTTTGGTGCATAATCACAATGTACGGGCTGATATATCATTACAGGCATTTTGTACAAATTAAATCATATATCAAATTTGTGCATTATTGGCTTTGAAAACTTTATCAATTTCTGATATAATTATGATACAGAAAATTGAAAGGAGCAAACTAAAATGAAAAGAATACAGGCGGCTTGTATAATGCAGACACTCAGATTTCAGCAGACCGACAATGCGGGACTTCCTACTGATATGCTGTATAAACACAATGAGGATGAGCTTAACAGGTACAAAGCGCAGCTTGACAAAAACAAGACCCGATACAGGATCAATGAGGAAAGCAGACAACCCGATGGCTCGATCATTGTTCGTATCCGTAAGGAATACAACAGCAGGGCAGATGTGGGAAAATACTTTGATTAAACAGTTCTCGTCTATGTCATTATCATACAGCAGCTCCGGATAGCTTTGTGTTATCCGGAGCTGCTGTTATATTATTATTCTAATTGTTTTGAAAGCTCTGCTGCGTCAAGCGCGCTGAGCCGGAAGCCGCGCTCAAGGTCAGCTTCGCACTCTGACTGTGCTTTGACGCGGTGAGTATATCAGAACCCGCTGTAATCAAAGTTACAGTCAATGGGCTGTTACTGCGGTGACAGCACTTTTTCTTTTCTGCCGCTTGACCTTTCAGCTCGGATGCGGTATAATTGACCTATGATCCGCTCGGAAGGCGAATGCGGCTTTGTCTGCTAAAAAACGGGATTTGTTGAGGTGTAATGCATGGGATTCCGGATATTTATGTTGATTATGGTTGTGCTTATACCTGTTTCAATGATCGTGTTGGGACGTCTTTTTTTGAAAAGTGCTCCGTATAATATCGATTCAACCTTCGGATATCGAACAAAAAGGTCAATGATGAATGAGGACACATGGAGGTTTGCTCACTCATATATAGGAAAACTATGGTTTATCTGCGAACTGATTATTTTGCTTCCCTCTGCTGCAGTAATGCTTTTTGTACTCGGAAAAGAAGTAAATACTGTGGGGAAGGTTGGAGCAATTCTTTTATTTGTTCAGATGCTTCCTATGATCGGAACAATTATTCCAACCGAAAAAGCACTAAAGAAAAACTTTGATGAATACGGAAGGCACAGATGAATTCTGTTTTCTGTTCTATGGATAATGTTCGCCTGACTTATCGCCGGCAGTGACACATACAGCTTCTTCGCCGCTTAGGTCAGACTGCCCGTTTCGGCTGTGGTGATGAAGATGTGCAGATTGTTGTTTAACATAATCATTTGCTTATGACGTCCTAACCGATTTGGTATTTGACTTTATGACTATTATACACTATAATTAGAATAAAGGCAAGATCAAATACCAAAAAAGTGAACGGAGGGTAATGTGGCAATGGCAAAAACAATGACGGAGGGCGCTCCGTGGAAGCATATACTGAAATTCTCCCTGCCTGTGCTTGCAGGCTCACTGTTGCAGCAGCTTTACAATACCGTAGATACGATCATAGTCGGCAGATATTCGGGTGAGGACGCTCTTTCTGCGGTGGGAACAACAGGCAGCTTTGCATTCCTATTCCTTGCCCTTGCAACAGGCTTTTCCGCAGGAAACGGCGTTGTTGTGGCACAGCAGTACGGAGCGAAAAACAACGAGCGTGTACGGGCGAACGCTTCCACGTGTATCCTGTTTCTGATGATACTCGGCGTTATCTCGGCGGTCATCGCCTGCGTGACTGCCACACCCGCCTATACCTATCTGCTGAATGTTGACGAGAGCATTATCGACCTAACGGTGACATACTTCCGGTGGTATGCGATAGGGCTGGTATTCCGGTTCGGCTGCAACATCTTTTCGGCTATCCTCCGTGCGGTCGGTGACAGCGCAGCAACGCTTTACTTCCTGCTCATATCCTCGGTGCTGAATATCGGACTGGATATGCTGTTCGTTGCCGTATTCGACTGGGGAGTTGCGGGTGCGGCGGTCGCTACCGACATCTCGCAGGCGGTATCATTCGTGGCGGCTTACTTCTATATGTCAAAGAAATACCCTATATTCCGCTTCAGGCTGAATGAATACAAATGGAACCGTAGCCTCTTGTCAAGGCTACGGTCAAGGTCGGATTTCCTATATCATTGCAGCTTATCATCGTTTCATTCGGACTTACCTTCATTCAGAGAGCAGTCAATGATTTCGGCAAGACTATGACGGCATCTTTTACCGTCGGACAGAGAATAGAGATGTATCTCAATCTGCCGTGCAACGCTTTCCAGACGACGCTTGCGACCTACACGGGGCAGAACATCGGCGCGGACAGGACAGACCGCGTAAAGACCGGAGTGCGGCAAACACTTGTCATATCCCTTGTTATGACAGTGATCATATCTGCGGTGGTGTGGGTATTTGCAGACAATATAATCACTCTGTTCAGTCTGAGCGAGTATGCGGCGGCGTACTGCTCCGAGCATTTACGGGCAATAGCTCTGATAAATGTTGTGCTGTCGGTGTATATCCCGATATTCGGCGTATTCCAGGGTTCAAATCACAGCGGTTTCCCGATGATCGTTGCAACGGGAGCGCTGGGAATGAGAGTTCTTGTGACCTATTTGTTCCGATACAGCGCATTTCTCGGTCACACTATAATTTGGTGGAACGGGATATTCGGCTTCGGTACCGTACAGATAGCTATTGACGAATGGAGAATATGGCTGCTTTTTCTGTTTATTTGCTTTTACATTGTTTACTTATGTCAGCTTCTCGCGCACTTTACGAACACCATAAAACACCTATTTTACGGCATTTTCAAATCCCAAACTCGTTATTATTTCGGGTTTGGGATTTTTCATATATGAACAATTTAGGGCTATGCCTTCCGTCATAAGATAGAAAATGTAATATTTCAGACTGGTCTCGGAGATCTCCTCAAGCTCCGGCGGGAATACCGAAGAATACAGCGAGCGATACATATACGGGTCAAGTGCAACTATCGAGCGCC
>JAFTAG010000013.1 GCA_017458655.1 Ruminiclostridium sp.
CCCGTATGTCGGCTTGTTCCCGCCGCGCGGCAGGGAAGTGCTCCCGGGGTTGAACAGCAGTATGCCGTTAGACATTTCGTTCACGGGAACGTGCGTATGCCCGAAAAGCGCGGCGCTGCAGCCGTTCACCGAGGCGGTCGCTGCGAGGTATTCCTTCATCTTTGCGCGCTCGAAGCGGTGTCCGTGGCAGAGGTAGAACTTTTTCCCGCCGAGCTCGGTAACGATGTTCTGCGGGTAGTTCCCCCAGTCGTTGTTGCCTTTTACGAACAGGAACGCCTTGTTGTAGAATACCGAGCGGACGTCCTCGTATTCGTGTTCACCGTCGCCGAGATGTATGAACAGCTCGCAGGCGGGGTTCTTTCCGACTATCTCGTAGAATGTCTCGAAATCGCCGTGTGTGTCCGATACAACGATAAATGTCACCGCAGAATGTCACCTCCCGGATACTCTGAAAATTTATTATACCACATTTGCGGGAAAAAATCAACTTTTAATTGACAATTTGCGATAAAAATAGTAAAATAATAGTGATATGCGATAGTTGGAGATGATAAAGATGTTTATTCTGCTTGCGAACGGCACGGCAAATGCCGGCGAGAGCATAGGTCAGGTGTTCGTGTGGTTCCTTATGGTGGTGGGGACGCTCGCGCTGATATATGCGGTGCTGACCTTCCTCGACCGCAGATATAAGAAAAACGGCGGGGAAGACCCCGCACCCGCGAAAAAGAAGGACCCGAAGACATTCGGCGAGGTACTTTCCGAGAAGATAGAGCAGAAAAAGGAAAAGGACGAGGACACACGCGTATGAAAAAGGTAATGGTCGCGATGAGCGGCGGCGTTGACAGCTCCGTTGCGCTCGTGATGCTTAAAGAGCAGTATGACGTCATCGGCGTGACGTTGAAGCTCCACGACGGGGAGTTTGAAAGCGCGGGGCAGAAGACCTGCTGCTCGCTGAGCGACATAGATGATGCAAGGCAGGTGGCTTCCCGCTTTGATGTTATGCACTACGTCTATAATATGAAGGACGAGTTCGGGAAGGCCGTTATCGGCCGCTTTATCGACAGCTACGAGCGCGGAATGACCCCGAACCCCTGCATAGACTGCAACCGCTATATAAAATTCGACGCGCTGCTCAGACGCGCGCTCTCGCTCGGCTGCGACTATATCTCCACCGGCCATTACGCGCGTATCGAATATGACGAGAGCCGCGGCAGGTGGCTGCTGAAAAAAGCGATATCCGAGGACGGCGCGAACGACAAAGACCAGTCCTACGTTCTCTGTGACCTGACACAGGAGCAGCTTTCCCACACGCTGTTCCCGCTCGGTGAGATGAAAAAATCCGAGGTGCGTGAGTTTGCCGAAAAAAACGGGCTCGTGAACGCTCACAAGTCCGACAGTCAGGATATATGCTTTGTGCCCGACGGCGACTACGCGGGATTTATCCGCCGCTCTACGGGTAAGGAGTACCCGCCCGGCGATGTGACCGATACCGCGGGCAGGGTATGGGGAAGGCACGAGGGCTTGATAAACTACACGATAGGCCAGCGTAAGGGGCTCGGTATAGCCTTCGGCGTACCGATGTACGTGATCGCGAAAAATATGAACAATAACACGCTCGTTGTGGGAACGTCCGACGAACTGCTCGTAAAGTCGCTGACCGCCTTTGACCTCAACTGGATAGCGTTCGAGAAGCCCGACAAGCCGTTTGTCTGCAAAGCGAAAACACGCTACCGTATGACCGAGCAGCCCTGCACGGTCTGCCCGAATGACGACGGAAGCGTGTATGTTGAGTTCGATGAGCCGCAGCGAGCGATAACGCCCGGACAGCGGGTCGTATTCTACGACGGCGATATCGTCCTCGGAGGCGGTATAATAAGTTAAATGATCGGCTCCTGCGGCGACCGCCGCAGGAGCCGTTAAGTTTATGACAGGCTTATCCCTTCATTTTCAAGCCTTGTTCTGAGCTCGCCGCGAAGCCTGAACATTCGCTGCGCGAGCCGGTTCTCTGACATAAAGAAGCGGTTCGCTATGCTGTTCAGCGTCTCGCCGTTCCAATAGCGCAGCACAAAGCACCGCCTGTCCCTTTCCGGAAGCGTCCGCAGCCACCCGCTTATCACCGCGCCGATCTCCCTGTCGTCCGCCTCGCGCTCTACATCTACCATTGACGGTACGCATTCCTCCAGCTCGCCGAGCAGTATATCCATACCGCCCCCGCGCTTCCGGGCGGTTTTTTTGTTCCACAGGTTGTAGGAGATGTTGCGGACGATACGCCCGAGCCACGCGCGGAATATCTCCGGGCGCTGCGGCGGTATGTTCGTCCACGCCTTGTGATAGGTGTCGTTCACGCATTCCTCCGCGTCCTCTCTGTCGTGAAGGATATTGTATGACAGGGAATTGCAGAATTCCCCGTATTTTGAGTCTGTCTCGGAAATGGCGCGCTCGTCCCGCTGCCAGTACAGCTCGATTATCTCGTTGTCGGTCATAATGATATTCCTCTCTGTTTGTAATATGCTATTGCTTTTGGCCACGCCGATATCGGAAAACCGATTGTTGGTCAGGTTTCCGTCGGGTCGTTCACGATACCCACGAACAGCGGGACATTACCGCTTCCGGTTATCGCAAATATGAACGGCCTGTCAAATGTCATCTCTATGGTGCTCTGCGGCAGCGCCGCGCCCGCGGACATCATCACGGTCATTGCCGAGGCACGGCAGCCTTCCTCGTCTATCTGCACTCTCGCAGCCTGTTCGGCCTGAGTGAGCGCGACCTCCGGGAAGTCGGTGAGCGGCGAGAAGTCGGCCTTCGAGAAGTCGAAAGCGTCCGTTATACCGAGCTCTTTAAGTCCGTCTGACAGATCGAAGCTGTTCGATATATCAAATTTCGGCATTGACAGCATGACCTCGGGTACATTATGGTTCCCAACTTTGTCATGGTCGCCGGTAATAAATGCCATAGCCTGATCGTCGTTCAGAAGCTCCCCGGGCGTTATCCCCTCGTCCGGCAGCATCAGCATCATACTGCCGTTGTTTTCGAGGGCAAGTGTGATCGCCGAGTATTTCTCGCCCCAGTAATATACCTGATTGCCTCTGCTGTGCATAAAATCGCACTCTTTGTCCCCGTCCGCCGCGTGGAAGATACCGGGCTTGGTGTGATCTTTGGAGAATTTATCCACCCATTTGCCGCAGTAATCCACTGTGGAGGCGAGCGATATCACCGTGAGCGGGTCGAGCTTTATGCCGGAAACGTAGTTTTCGAGGTTACCGCTCGTCTGCCTGTTCAGCCAGTTTTGCAGCATTTTGTCATACGCCGGGTCTCCGGGCTCCCCGACGAACGACTGTGCGTAATAGCTGTCCCGGACCAGCTTTATCGTGCTGCCGGAAAAAGTGATGTCGTTGTTGAGCCAGAGCGAGTTTGAAATGAGGCTCTTTGCCATACCGTCGTCGGCGTAGTTCGCGTTCCACAGCGCTTTCACCTTTTCGCGCAGGGTGTCTATGCTGTCGCAGCCGAGCACATCGAGGAACTGTTCCCGGGTATTTCCGTCCGTTATCTCCGCGGACATACCGAGCGCCATAAAAAGGCTCGCGGGGGAGTATATCTTGTTTTCATCGCCCTCACGGAGAAATGTGCGGATAGTGTTTGCGCAGAAGTCCTCGAGCCCGTCACATTGCATTCCGTATGCCGAGCGGGTCTTACTTGCATTCCACCAAGCCTCCCGTTGGGTTTTGGAAATATCGCCCGTCCACGGGTTTATCGGTTCGTAGTTGTTTTCGCCGGGGTATTGCGGCATTTCCGGATAAACCACCTCGGTGAGCATAAGAGCGCTCGTGTCCGGCATTGAGTTGAACCCGACGGAAAGCTTTTCGATCGTGTCGGTATTCATATCCGTGACCGCATATACTCCCGCCGCTGCAATACAGGCAACGGAAGCTGCTATCCCCGAGAAGATCGCCACCCGCGACGGTGTTTTCTTTACCGCAAAACGCTCCTGCGCCGCCTCGATGATATCCTCGTCGATATACGTTATGGCGTTGTAGAGCCTTTCGGCCTGCTTGCTCATAATATCAGTCCTTTCGTTAAGGGATCATTTTTCTTCCCTTTAATACTTCTATAGGGCTCCTCTAAAAACCTATTGTCGTTCAGGCGTGCCGACATAAAGTCGGCAGATTGTACAAATTTTTCGCAGGCATACTGTCGTATGTCAAGGAAAATCTGTGCAATATGACGGCTTTAGGGCGGTGCGAATGGGCGGCAAGAGTTTTTTAGAGGTGCCCTATAATATAAGACAGCTTTTTTCGACGAATATTTGCGGTATTTTAAAAAATTTTTCCCCACTGTTTTCACAATGGGGAAATTTTATTGCATTTTGTGTCAGTTACTTGATAACTCTTACCTTTACAACGCCCTCGACAGCTTCGAGCTTTGCCACATCGGCTTCGCCCTTTACATCGAGAATGGTGTAAGCCATATCCTTCTTTGCCGCTGTAGCCTTGTTTACAACCGTTGCGCCGGCTGCTGCAGCGAGCTTGTCGGCGATACCGTCGGAAGCCTTGCTGATAACGGTAACGAGCGCGTCACCGGTCTTTTCGAGCGAGAGGTTCGGGAGGTTCACGCTGTTGAGTATCTCGCCCTTTTCGAGGTAATTTCTTACCTCGTTGCAGGCCATAACGGCGCAGTTGTCCTCGCTCTCGGGAGTGGAAGCTCCGAGGTGCGGGATAGCGATAACATTCTCAACGCAAAGCAGGTCGTCGGTAGCGAAGTCGGTAGCGTAAGCCGACATCTTGCCGCTTGCGAGAGCGTCGATGATAGCCTTGCTGTCAACGAGGTCTGCACGCGCGAAGTTGAGGATGCGCACACCGTCCTTCATCTTGCCGATAGTGTCGGCATTTATCATACCCTTTGTCTCGGGAGTTGCGGGAGCATGGATAGTGATGAAGTCGCTTACCTTGTAGATCTCGTCGTTGTTCGCTGCGATCTTTACTTCGGGGGAGAGGCGCTTCTTTGCAGCGTCGGAGAGGAACGGATCGGCACCGTAAACTTCCATACCGAGCGCAACTGCAGCGTTTGCAACGAGTGCGCCGATAGCGCCGAGGCCGATAACGCCGAGCTTCTTGCCCATGATCTCGGGGCCTACGAACTGGCTCTTGCCCTTTTCAACGAGCTTGCCTACTTCATCGCCCTTGCCCTTGAGGGTCTTTATCCAGTCGGTAGCGGGAACTATCTTTCTGCCCGTGAGGAACAGGCCTGCGATAACGAGCTCCTTAACGGCGTTAGCGTTCGCGCCGGGAGTGTTGAATACGCAGATGCCCTTTTCGGAGCACTTGTCGATCGGGATATTGTTAACGCCTGCGCCTGCTCTTGCGATAGCAAGGAGGTTAGCGGGGAGCTCCATTTCGTGCATGGAAGCCGAGCGAACTACAACAGCATCGGGGTTGGCTTCGCTGTCGCTTATCGTGTAATTTGCCTTGGGGAGCAGGTCTGTTCCGCAGGCAGCGATCTTGTTTAAAGTAAGAATATTGTACATTATAATACCGCCTTATATTTTATTTTCCCCCGCCGTAGGCGGGGGAATCGTTTTAAGTTATTTTTATGCGTTTTCTGCTTCGAACTTCTTCATGAATTCAACGAGCTTTTCTACGCCCTCGATAGGCATAGCGTTGTAGATAGAAGCGCGCATACCGCCCACTGTTCTGTGACCCTTAAGGTTCTCGAAGCCCGCAGCCTTAGCTTCCTTGACGAACTTGGCGTCGAGCTCCTCGTTGCCCGTAACGAAAGGAACGTTCATTATCGAACGGTCTTCCTTGCGTACAGTGCCCTTGAACAGCTTGCTCTGGTCGAGGTAATCGTAAAGGATCTTTGCCTTCTTCTCGTTGTGAGCCTTCATAGCCTCGAGGCCGCCCATCTTCTTTATCCACTTGAATACCTTGCCGCAGATATAGATGTTGTAGCAGGGAGGGGTGTTGTAGAGCGAATCGTTGTCCGCTTGTGTCTTCCACTTGAGCAGGGTAGGAGTTCCGGGAAGAACATCGTCTGTGATGAGGTCTTCTCTGATTATAGCGATAACAACGCCTGCGGGGCCTACGTTCTTCTGAACGCCGCCGTAGATAACGCCGTACTTTGTAACGTCAACGGGCTCGGAAAGGAAGCAGGAGGAAACGTCGGAAACGAGGATATGACCCTTCGTGTTGGGGAGCTTCCAGAATTTTGTGCCGTAGATAGTGTTGTTCTCGCAGATATATACATAGTCCGCGTCCTCGGGGATAGGCAGATCGGAGCAGTCGGGGATATAGGAGAACGTCTTGTCTGCGGAAGAAGCTACTGCCACCGCACCGTCACCGGCGAAGATCTGAGCTTCCTGATAAGCCTTCTTAGCCCACTGGCCCGTGATGATATAAGCTGCCTTCTTGTTCTTCATAAGGTTCATGGGAACTTCTGCGAAGAACTGGGACGCACCACCCTGCAGGAAGAGCACCTTATAGTTGTCGGGGATGTTCATAAGGTCTCTGATATCTCTCTCGGCTTCCTTGATGATATCGTCGTAAGCCTTGGAGCGGTGGGACATCTCCATAACGGACATACCCGTTCCTCTGTAGTCGAGCATCTCGTCTGCAGCTTCTTTGAGGACTTCCTCGGGCAGAACTGCGGGGCCTGCGCTGAAATTGTAAACTCTCATTGTTGTTTCCTCCTGTTAAGGTTAAAAATAATTACCCTAATATTATAGTTGATATTATCGTATATGTCAATAGCTATTGCCGAAATTTGTATATTTTTTTCTGTTTTTTTGCAAGAGCGCTCCGTTTATCCTGCATTTTTTACATTTTCAGCCGCGGGAATGCGTCTGATACGCTCACGCATAATGGTGTGCTGTTCCTCGGTGCGTCCGCATTTCGGGCAGCGGTCGCCGATGATACCGGTGTATCCGCAAACAGCGTCGCGGTCAACGGGGTGGTTCACCGAGCCGTAGCCTATGCCGTTCTCCTTCATGCAGCGGATTATCTGCTCAAACGCGTCGAGGTTCTGCAGCGGGTCTCCGTCGAGCTCGACATAGCTGATATGGCCGGCATTCGTGAGAGCGTGATAAGGCGCTTCGAGCTTTATCTTGCTGAATGCGGAGATGTGGTAATATACCGGGATATGGAAAGAGTTGGTGTAGTAATCGCGGTCGGTAACGCCCTCGATCTTGCCGAAGCGCTCTCTGTCCATTTTGACGAATCTTCCGGAGAGACCCTCGGCGGGAGTTGCAAGCAGCGAGAAGTTGAAGCCCGTCTTTTTGGATTCCTCGTCCATTCTCTGGCGCATACGGCCGATTATGCGAAGTCCGAGCTCCTGAGCCCTTACGCTTTCGCCGTGGTGCTGGCCGATAAGCGCTTTGAGACATTCCGCAAGCCCGATGAAGCCCATAGAGAGCGTACCGTGCTTGAGTATCTCGCCCACGCAGTCGTTGGGGCCTAACTTGTCGGAATCTATCCAGATGCCCTGACCCATAAGGAACGGGTAGTTGCGCACCTTCTTCTGCGCCTGTATCTTGTATCTGTACATAAGCTGGTCGATGATGAGGTTCATCTCGTCTTCGAGCAGCTCGAAGAATTTCACGATATCCTTTTCCGCCTTTATGCCGAGCCTCGGGAGATTGAGCGACGTGAAGCTTAAGTTTCCGCGGCCGGTAACGATCTCGCGCGATTTGTCGTGAACGTTGCCGATAACTCTGGTGCGGCAGCCCATATACGCGATCTCGGTGTTGTAGTCGCCGGGCTTATAATACTGCAGATTATACGGAGCGTCGATAAACGAGAAATTCGGGAAAAGTCTCTTTGCGGACACTCTGCACGCGAGCTTGAACAGGTTGTAGTTCGGCTCGCCGGGGTTGTAGTTTATGCCTTCCTTTATCTTGAAGATGTGGATAGGGAAGATAGCGGTCTCGCCGTTTCCGAGGCCTTTTTCCGTCGCGAGCAGGATATTCTCTATCACCATCTGCCCCTCGGGAGAGGTGTCGGTGCCGTAGTTTATCGACGAGAACGGTATCTGCGCGCCCGCGCGGCTGTTCATCGTATTGAGGTTGTGAACGAGCGCTTCCATAGCCTGGTAAGTCGCACGATTGGTCTCTTTCTTGGAAATGCTCAGCGCGAAGGACTGTATCTTCTCGGCGAGCTCGTCATTTTCGGCAATCTCCTTCAGATAGGGCAGCTCCGCCTCGGAGAAGCCGTTGTTGTTCGCGAGCACAGGCTCGATGCCCTTTTCCTCGCGTATCCTGTCGAAATACGCTCTCACCCTGCTTTCGGCGTCGGCGTCGGACATTCCCGTTTCGAGGAACAGCGCGCGAATGATGTTGCTGCGGTACATCTGCACATAAGTCTTTCTTACGCCGTCTGCCATTGCGTAGTCGAAATTCGGTATCGACTGACCGCCGTGCTGGTCGTTCTGGTTGGACTGTATCGCGATGCAGGCGAGCGCGGAATAGCTCCCGATGCCGTTCGGTTCGCGTAAGAAGCCGTGTCCGGTGGAAAATCCGCCCTTGAAAAGCTTCTTAAGATCTATCTGACAGCAGGTGGTGGTCAGTGTGAAGAAATCGAGGTCGTGGATATGTATATCGCCCTCGATATGCGCCTTGGAGTGCTCCGGGTCGAGCACATACATCTCGTTAAACTGCTTGGCGCCCTCGGAACCGTATTTGAGCATGGTACCCATAGCGGTATCGCCGTCGATATTTGCGTTCTCACGTTTGATATCGCAGTCGCGCGCGGATTTGAACGTCAGATCCTCATACGTTTTCATAAGGGTCGTGTTCATTTCTCTTATGCGCGTTCTGTCGGCTCTGTAAAGAATATAGACCTTTGCGGTCTTTGCGTGGCCGTTCTCCACGAGGACCTTTTCCACAACGTCCTGGACCTCCTCGACTGAGGGGATATTCTCCTCGCCGTAGTCCCTTTCGAGCACGCGGCAGACTTCCTCCGCGAGTGCGAGCGCGGAATCGTAATCTTTACCTCCGACAGCGAGCGCCGCCTTGTAGATAGCGTCCGCTATCTTCTGTACATTGAACGCAGCGGTGCGTCCGTCTCTTTTACGGATCTTGGTTATCATCTGAGCATCTCCTTCGATCGCAAACACAATATATAGTGGCTGCAAAAATTTTATGTGCAATATATATTATATTGCTATCTTGTCCATTTGTCAATATGAACAGTAAAAATATTTTTAACGTTCATAAAAAAAATAAAACTGCACAGAATAAAACACAAAGAAAAACAGGCATTCCGTAGGGAACACCTGTATATTTCTTAAAAATCACGTTCAGGCATTTGCTTTTCTTGCAAGTCTCGACTTTATTCTAGCAGCCTTATTCTTATGGATAAAGCCCTTGCCTGCGGCCTTGTCGAGAGCTATCGCCGCAGCCTTTACCGAGTCGGCGGAAGCGTCCTCGGCTCTTGCCTTCTTGAGAACGGTCTTGAGCTCCGACTTTGCAGCCTTGTTGCGTTCATTTCTGAGCTTGGTAACAAGAACTCTCTTCTTTGCGGATTTGATATTCGGCACTTCTTCTGCACCTCCTTAAACTGTTATATATTTGCAATACACAATATTATAACACAGGTTTCCGGAAATTGCAATAGTTTTTTTAAAAATTTTTTCAAAAACAGGGGAAATAATGAAAAGGACAGACTTATTTTGCGAAAGCGGTATCATAGATACCGAGGAATACTCAAAAAATGTTCACAAAGGCGAGGCATACGGAACGGAATACACCGATATGAACATCTCACCGGACACGGGAAAGCGTTACGGCATCAAACCGGGCAGGTACGTCACGCTGTACACCGATAAGGGAAGCGTGAAAAACTGCCTCACGGATATCCTGTCGGGTATGCTCCCGCCCGGAAGCGCGCTCGCAGCGGGGCTCGGGAACGAGAATATCGGCTCCGACAGTTTGGGCGTGAAGGCTCTCCGGCATATTCCCGCGACCGCGCACCTCTCCGGTCACAGCGACTTCACCGACCTCGGTATGCGCAGTGTGTATGTGCTCGAAACGGGCGTTACCGGCAAGACCGGCATTGAGAGCAGCTCCCGCGCGGCATTCACGGCGAGATACGTCGGCGCGGACGTTATCATCGCGATAGACAGTCTTGCCTGTGCCGATATCGAACGGCTCTGTTCCGTCATTCAGCTCACCGACACGGGTATTTCCCCCGGGAGCGGTGTCGGAAACGACCGCAAGGCTCTCGACCGCGAGACCGCCGGCATTCCCGTGATAGCCATAGGCGTTCCGACGGTCATCGACCTCGACAGCGTCTCCGATATCGCCGCAGACCGCGGATTTATGGTAACTCCGCGAAATATCGACGTTCTGACCGACAAATTCGCCGAGATCATCGGTATCGCTGTCAGCCGCGCCCTCAACCCGACCCTCTCCGAGCAAGAGTTAAAAGCACTGTCATTATTGTAGTTAAAAGTTAACAGTGAACAGTGTACAGTTGTGGTGTCGCTGCGCGACGATTTTAAATCGTGACGAGACTCGTAAGTGACACTTATAATTATAACAATTGCGCGATCGGAGCACAACACTTTCCGCTTTGTCACAATTCAAAAATGTCGCGAAGCGACACCACAACTGTACACTGTAAACTGTTCACTGTTAACTGAATACGCTGTTAACTGAATTTTGGTTTCTGCTTATATTTATAATAGTACAGCCTGTCATATTTTATGAGCTGTCCGAATAACATTTAATAAAACGTTCGTAAAAAGAGGAAATATGAAAATGATGATGATAAGAACAAATGTACGGCGAAAGCTTACAAGTTTTTTCGTCTCCGCGGCGGCGGTAACGCTCGTTTTCGCGTCGCTTGCGGCAGTCTCGCGCTCATTCCCGCAGTATGGCGGGGCTGAGGAAGAAGTCCCCGACAGCAGCGAAATGTTCGCAAGTACCGATATTGTGAACGATGCTCCCGGAGTGCTGTATGAAGCTGCCGGGACGGAGCCGCCCGCGGAAGAAGCTCCGCCAAAAGCCGAGCCGGAGGAAGCTCCCGCCCCGGTCGGAAGGCTCCTCACCGTGAACAGATCGGACGAGCACGAAGACCTGAACACCTTTACCGTCCACAGCGGCAGGATCGCCGAGCAGACCTTCGGGAGCTCCGGCGGTGCGCAGTTCATCGACCTCCCGGGCGGAGGACAGCTCCGCAACTGTACCGACATAGACAACGAGAAGATAAGATACGCGTCGGGCGTGTCGAGCGGTATCTCCGTCGAGCTGTATTCCGACGAGCCGCAGGTGCTCATCGTACATACTCACACCACCGAGAGCTACGAGCCGTATGAAAAGGACTGGTACGACGAGAGCTACACGAGCCGTTCGCACGACCCCGGGAACGGCGTTGTCGCGGTGGGTGAGGCGATAGCGGAAAAGCTTGCCGCCGCCGGAATAACCACCGTTCACGACTGCACGATACACGACGGGGTGTATAACGGCGCGTATTCCCGCAGCTTATCGACCACCGTTGACGCGCTGTACCATTACCCGTCGATAAAGGTGGTGCTGGATATCCACCGGGACGCGATAGAATACGAGGACGGCACGCGGGTGAGCGCAGTGACCGATATCGACGGCAAAAAAGCCGCACAGGTAATGATAATCTGCGCCGCGGACGACGGAAGCTACGGCGTTCCCGACTTTTACGAGAACCTTCACTTTGCCTGCGAGCTGCAAAGCGCAATGGAGAGCGGCTTCCCGACGCTGACGCGCCCGGTGCTGTTCCAGTATTGCCAGTACAATCAGCAGGTATCGCCGGGCGCGCTGCTGATCGAGGTAGGCTCCCACGGAAACTCGATAGAGCAGGCTGTCTATAGCGGCGGGCTTATCGGTGAAGCCCTCGCGTCGCTGCTGACAAAAAAGGCACAGCCTATAGAAGCCGTGCCTGTTCTTGCGAGTGTGCCGATGTATTTTATCGGAATGGTGCGTTAGCCCGTGACTTTGACCTTTATTTTCATCGAGCTGCCGCCGATAGTGGCGGTTATTGTTGCGGTGCCCTTGGCCTGCGCGGTGATCTTGCCGGTAGCGGAAACTTTAGCAACGGAAGTCTTGTCGCTCTTCCATGCAACATTGTCGTCGG
>JAFTAG010000080.1 GCA_017458655.1 Ruminiclostridium sp.
AAACGGCATTACAGCGACAATTGGGGTGCATAGGCGGGCAGTTTACGCCGACGACCGCGTCTGTTATCCTGAACCGCTTACCGTCGAGGTCGCGGTATTCAGCACAAATGCACCACGAAAACAATAATATTTCCCGAATAGTATAAAATGACATATCCGGCAGATAATATTGCTAAAGAAGCGAAAAGCTTCCGTAATAATTGCAGTGAAAGGAATTATATATATGAAAGCAACGGGAATTGTAAGAAGGATAGATGATCTCGGGCGCGTGGTCATACCCAAGGAGATACGCAGGACTATGCGTATTCGCGAAGGCGACCCGCTTGAAATATTCACAAACACGGAAGGCGAGGTAATATTCAAAAAATACTCCCCGGTAGGAGATATATCCGAGCTTGCTAACCAGTACGCCGAGGTGCTTGCGAAGATAGGCGGATGCCCGGCCGCCATATGCGACCGCGACCACGTTATCGCCGTATCGGGAATGCAGAAGAAGGAAGTTCTTGAACGCCGCGTGTCGAGCTCTCTTGAAGACGCTATAGAGCAGCGCAGACCCATAGTTTATACATCTCTCGAGGACAAGAGGATAAACCCGATAGAGGGCGTTGACAAGTATGCGATAGCCTGTGCGCCGATAATGGCGCAGGGAGACGTAAACGGGGCAGTGGTGATGCTTTCCGCGGACGGGAGCGAGTATGCTACGCCGGAGCAGACAGCGCTTGTGAAAGCGGCGGCGATGTATTTTTCGAAGCAGATGGAAGAATAGGATATTGGAATAAACAAAAAAGCGCACTTTCTCCGAGTATGGGGGGAAGTGCGCTTTTTTAGTGAAGAGTGAAAAATGAAAAGTGAATAATGAATAGTACAGAAACGGCGCACAAGTGTGATGCTTTTTACTGTAAACTATTAATTATTAACTCAACTTTCCCACATAAAAAATGTGAAAAAAGCCAGTAAAAAAGTACAGACAACAGCTCCAAAATATGTTATAATAGAATTGAGGAAAAACTAAAAACAAAGGAGCTGTTATCTGTGAATTCTATTATAGCAGAAAAGGTATATGAAAATCAAGAGCAAAACAATACAATTTTGAAATTTTTCAAGAAATTCGGTATACCGGAGGTTGTTATGATAAAGAACTTGAAACTATTGCGCGAGGAAAAGGGCTGGTCACAGCAAAAAGTTGCCGATATGCTCAGTCTTACCCAACAGACCGTATTCAAATACGAACAAAAATCCAATGAGTCTGACATCGCCACTCTGATACAGCTTGCCGATATTTTTGAAGTGTCTGTTGACTTCCTTATCGGAAATACCGACATCAGAGAGAAAAACACCAACAGCAAACAGCCGACGCTCTCCAAGCCGAGATCGAGCATATCAAGCAATATCGCACTTTGCCCGATAATCTGCGCCGGAGTGTTGATGATCTGTTGAAAAACATGAATACCGCTGCAAAATAAACCTTTCCCGCTTATTATATCGGCTGAAATATGCCGCAGTTAAGCTAAATGGTATGAAACGCACTTTTTATGTTGTGAAATGGCATTGCCGCCGACTTTGTATAGTCGGCGGCAATGTTGTATTTTAGCCGTTCATTGACCGTAAAACGTTCTTTATTTCGTCAAGGCTCAGATCGCTTGCAGACACAAGAGCACAAACATCTCCCGTCTTGACAAAAAACACATCAAGGGGATCAAGATCAGCAGGTAATTCATCAATGCTGTCATATATCGGCATATCGCTGTCGGGTCTGAAATTAAATATCGCAATATTCAGTTCATTTGTTTTTCTCTCATTATCGCAATATTGTGTACGAAGCATACGATAGACAGTACCGTTATTCATCTTTGTCTCATAGCTTGATGCGCGCTCCATTGAGTATCCGTCGGGCAGGACTGTGGGAAGATGTTTTCCGATGCCGGAAAGCTGTTTCGCTTCCGCTTCAGTGAGACTTGTGAGAGTTGCATCGGCAACATCTTCTATTGTTGCAGTCGCGGGGAACACTGCTATACTCGCCTTAACGGGGTCTATACCAGACGATACAACGCCGCCGGGGACAGTTCCGTCAATGCTTCCAACGCTTGATTCCTTTGCCGCAAATATCGTCCATTCTCCGTCTATTTCAACGACTACCGTTCCGTCATCGAGCACTGCATACCTTGTTCCGGGCTCGCGCGCAAAGTTTGTTTCACCGTCCTTTTCGGGCATTCCGCTTTCGGCGTATGA
Organism: Ruminiclostridium sp.; assembly: GCA_017458655.1. GTDB lineage: Bacteria > Bacillota > Clostridia > Oscillospirales > Ruminococcaceae > Ruminiclostridium_E. The sequence continues at coordinate 2,230 of JAFTAG010000080.1, forward strand.
TCCCGCATATTGAATAGCAGTCTCATCGGGCTCAACAGGCATTGTCTTGTATGTGTCCCAATAGATAACGCCGCCTATCATTATAGCTGCGTTGTAATCACCCGCACCCGCGCCGCTGTCGCTGATCTCTTCGATCTCCTCGGCGGGTACGCTGACATCAGACACCGCGTTATTGCTTTCGTTCGTTGTCGTGGAAGATACTGTGCTTGCAGGCTCTATCGGTACGCTCTGCGTCTGATTGAATACAGCAACTGCACCCACGCCGATACCGAGACAAGCAGCAGTCGCCACCGCATACTTCACCCATTTGTAGTTCTTTTTCCTTTCCATTTGCACAGCCTCCTTTATAAAATCCTCGTTGATGTCGCCTATGGTTTCAAATAAAAGTTCGGCGTTCATAAGTCAAATCCCCTTTCTTTCAGGTAATTCCTCAGCTTTTGTCGTGTCCGGTTAAGCGAAACGGACACATTGTTCTCGGTCATTTCTAAGCGCTTGGCGATCTCAGGAATACTGTATGCGTACCAATACCGGCAGACAAACATTTTCCGTTTGTCCTGCGGCAGTTCAGACAAAAATCTGTTTATTGCCGAGATAAGCTCCGCGCGGTCAAATTCTGCTTCACTGCTCTTATCTGAAATTATCTCGTTCAGCTCATCAAGCACAAGCGCAGTCTGACTGCCGCCGCGCTTGTCCCGCCTGTTCGCCTTGTATCGATCAAATGACAGGTTCCGCGTGATCTTGCCGAGGAATGTTGACAGCATTGCCGGACGGTGCGGCGGTATCGTGCTCCACGCCCTGAGATAGGTGTCGTTCACGCATTCCTGCGCGTCCTCGCGGTTTCCGAGTATGTTCTGCGAGATCGACAGGCAATACGCTCCGTATTTGTCCGAGGTCGCGGTTATTGCGGCTTCGTCTCTGTTCCAGTAAAGCTCTACTATTTTGTCATCGTCCATTCCGAAAACCTCCTTTCACCTATATACACGACATTTCGGGGGAAATCTTACAGTTTTGTAAAAATATTTATGAAAAAATCCAACGCCCACGGGGACAGTCCTCGTGGGCGCTTTTGCAATACTGTTATAATTCGCTCATCTCCCAGCCCTTGCATACATCGACCCAAGCCGCGAACGACGAATACTTCTCCAATTCGGGTATCGTCAGCTCAATTGCGCTGTTGCTGCTCCCACAGGCGGAAAATACAGTATCAAAGCGTTTCAGTGACTCGTCAAGATAAACAGTCACGCTGTCCTTTACCGAAAAGGGCAGACACCGCCGACCGCGTGACCGATAAGCTCGACAGCCTCGTCCGGTGTCAGCATTTTCGCCTTTGTACCGAACTGCGCCTTGTATTTCGGATTGTCGATTTTCGCGTCTCCGGCAGCTACAATAAGCACCGGAGCTCCCTCAACCATAAAAGAAAGAGTCTTCGCGATCCTGCAGGGCTCGCAGTCCAACGCTTTCGCCGCGAGCTCGACCGTGGCGCTTGATACATCGAATTCCCGAACTCTGCCGGCAATGCCGAACCGGTCAAAATACTCCTTAACTTTTTCGATAGCCATTTTTAAACCTCCGTTACTTATTGGGATAGAAAATGATGTTATATGCCGAACACGCTTCTGCAAAGGGATTGTTATACTCATGCGGAACATCGGCGAGGAAGCGTATCGCTTCATTCTTACCTATGACGACTTCTTTTCCGTTTATCACCATTTGAAGCCTGCCGGACAGCACCATGATGTACTCCTCAACGCCTTCGCAATGCTTATCGGAGGCGTGATGACATTCGGGGTCGAACTCGATCATGAACACCTCAACGCTGCGTATCGGGTCAAACGGAAATATCGGATACGCCCGCATTCGTCCCTCGTCCTCGGTGATAGGCTTTTTCCTGTCAATACCAACAAAAGTATACTCTGCCTTGCGTTCCTGTAAAAAAGCCGAAAGCGGCACTTTCAAGCCCGTAGCGATCTTCCAAAGCGTCGTGATTGTCGGTACGGATTGCCCGCGTTCGATCTGTCCGAGCATAGGCTTGCTTACTCCGGTCATTTTAGCTGCATCATCAAGGCTTATGTTCAGTTCGGTGCGAATATCCCGCAGACGTTCACCTATCATTGAGGTCGGTTCAGACATTATATGCCTCCATGTATGCTATAACGTTTATATAATATATTATAGCATATACAGCGGGCAAAGTCAAGACTAATATAGTCGCGATTAAAGGGAAAACCAATATGTATTTTTAAACACTATTATGAAATGAGTATATATTATGCGGTTCAAATCTCTCCACCTACCAAATCACTGTCGAAAATATACACCTGTCGGAATTTTCAAAAACAAAAGTAATACAGCCCACAATCGGCGTTATTCCGCCGTTTGTGGGCTGTAAATACTTTTTGTCTTGTAATGCTGGCACGCCATGAGGGATTCGAACCTTCGACCTACCGCTTAGAAGGCGGTTGCTCTATCCAGCTGAGCTAATGGCGCACAAAATAATAATGGAGCGGGTGATGGGAATCGAACCCACGTGTTCAGCTTGGAAGGCTGACATTCTACCATTGAACTACACCCGCATTTACAGTGCCTAATAATAATACCACAATTTCCCCGATTTGTCAAGAGTTTTTTCAAATATTTTTGCAAATCTCCGCTCGTATTATTTCGCCCTCAGCGTTCCCGTAGGCAATAACGGTGCATTCCGAGCGCAGCGGGACATCGAAGAAGCATATTTCGAGCGGATAGGCTTCACCGTTTCCCGCAAGGTGCAGCGATGAGGGAACGAGCCTTTTTGCAAAGTCCTTCGTCTTCACCGACCGCAATTCATCGGGGCACTCCGCCTTTGCTTTCAGCCGTTCAAGCTCATCGGCGGCCATACCTCTGATCCTACGGTCGAGCTGTTCTCTGTTCGCGTACAGGAGCTCTATGACCGCGAGAAGCTCCTCGGGAGCGTGTTTCCCGTCTGCCTCAAATGTGACATTTATTTCATTCCCGCACCAGTCGCATATCGCTTCATACCATTCGGGCTTGCGGCGGTAGATGAATTTTCCGAGCAGGGGAGAGGTGACGGAGATCTCCGGTTTGCCCTCGTCGTCATCGCCGTACATTGCGTCCCTTATCTCCGACAGCATCTGCTCATATTCGCTCATATCATCTTCGCTGCCGGGAGCGTTTTTATGCTTTGAGGACAAGACCCAATAAACGATAAGCAGAATGATGCCGCACAGAAAGAAACCGCCGCCGATAAAGGTGAACAGGTCGCTGTGCGTAATATTGCGGATCAATATACACACTATCCCCGAAGCGAGCGCTATCGCGGATAATATGAACAATGCTGTGCCGGATCCTCTCTTTTTCATATCATTTACCTGTACCCGAAAAAATATCGGCGATATTGCGAACGACGATAAGCAGTCCACCGACGAGCATGGAGATCGTTCCCGCGGAGCCGAGCGGCGAGCCGGAGCCTCCACCTATCCTGTCGGCCGTTATGCAGGCGATCCCTGCCAGAACGAGCAGGTACGGCATAACGAGCAGCGCTATACCCACCGCCATAACACGTTTGTCCGTCTGTATCGGCTGTTCTTCTTCCGAAGTTCCTTCTCGCTGCTGCTTTGCGAGCTTCATTTTCCGCATCAGCTCGTTGTGCTCGAGCAGCCTCCGCTTATGCTTTTCACGGCTGCGCCTTGCTATGTACACGAGGGGTACGCAGCACGCCGCGTAAATGCAGATATGCCCGACAGCGTGTATCAGATAACCGCCGTCCGCGGCTCCCTTTGCGGGCAGCAGTACAAGAATTATCCCCGCGGTGAGCAGAACTGCCGACACAGCGGGGTAAACGGGCTTCACGCGGTAACCTTTCTGACGATGGAGATAGGCGTCTGCTGTGAGCACTGATCGTGGGGATTATCGCGGAATACCTGCTCGCCGAACGTGTTGGGCAGGTCTTTTCTGCTTTTTCCGAGAACGGTGGCGGCGATGTCGTTGGCGTCGATGATGATAACGTCACACCCGCAGTGCTTTGCGAGCTCCGCCGCGGCCTCATCGGGCTTGTCCGGAGCCATTTTCGCGTAGTGGTTGTAGGGCGGGAGAGTATAGTCGCAGGGGCCGTCGATAGCGCGGGCCTTCATACCGCATATATTGTAGAATACGCCCTTTTTGCCGAATATCTTGCCGATAGCTGCGCAGAACGCAGCCCAGAGCACCTTCGGGCGGCCGACCTCGCGGATGCAGAGCTCCATAGTTTCGGGCATACCGAGGCCGATACCATAGTTGGTCTTGACAACAAAATGACTGAGGAATTTCGCGAGTCTCGATACCTTTATTTCCTCCAGCGGGAAAGCCCGCCCCTGCGTGATAGCGATTATTTTTTCCGAAATAATGACCGTATCGCCTTTTTCGAGGTAAGGGCAGACATACTTGTCGAGCACATCGGTCATTACGTCCTCCTTCATTATAACGTGAGTTTTGATCGGATAACGGGCGTAGGTGCCGAAATCCGTGTCAATGGTGAGGCTTTTGCCCTCGTTGGGTCCAAACGGCATATCCATTGTTTTATCAGTCCCTTTCTTTTGCCGTATTAATAAAGTTCTGTATCACAGTCCGCAGCTAAGGGATCATTTGTTTTCTCTCCCCCGCCTCCAGCGGGGGAGAGAAAACGCAGCCCCTTGACTTTCGCTCAAGCTACGGAGAGTGATTTTTATATAGTCAAATAGCATTATAGCACATTTTGGAAGAATAGTCAACCTTTTTGTGCAAATCCTACAAACTTTTTTGTTAAAAATTTTTCAAAAAATTTCTAACGGTACTATTGACACTAATACAGTTTTGTGCTATAATGCAACTGTACCAAGTGTACTAATACAGTTGCGCAATTTGTATTACATTTAGTCTGTACCATTTAACGAGGTTTCGACACAAAAATAAGGGGGTCATATTGTGAATCGTCTTGATGATAATATTATCTGGATCTATGTAAACACCGGTGATTTTGATACTGTAATATTTGCGCTACCTATTATAATTCTTATGACCATGATATATTGGTCGGCAAGACTGATATGGCATAAGCGGAAGTTCGGCAGCGAATACAGAACGATACGAAGGAAGGCACGCCTGAACGAGATCATCAGACTTCTTACCGTCTGCTGGTTCTGTGCGCTGCTTTGTATCGTTATCGTTCCCACGGGAGCATGGATGGACTTCTGGCGCAGGCTTGCAGTCAGTATGAACCCATTTGAAAGCTTTATACCTGTGCACCTCGGCGAGATCGTACCGATACCTGTAATACTTCAGTACATTCTGGACGGACACCCGGACTGGCTTTTGGAGGAGGCAATGGCGTTCTTACCGCATTTGCTGCTGAATATCCTGCTGTTTGTTCCGCTGGGAGCCGCATTGCCTTTTATTTACAAAAAGACGACATTCATCAAAACAGTATTGATCGGTTTTTCACTCAGTCTGCTTATTGAGTTTAGTCAATTCTTCATCGGCAGAGCGTGTGAGATCGACGACCTTATCTGTAATACTCTTGGCGCCGCTGTGGGATATTTGATTTATTTGCTGATCGGAAAACTTTTTCCGGGATTTACGGAAAAAGGCAAGCTGTCCGTATATCAGACATCTCGTCCCTATATTATGACAAATTATAGCGGGTCTCTGAAAATAAACAATGAAAGGGAGATGCGAATTGTTTGATATCAGGATAGACGGGAGCGCGAGCATCTATGAGCAGATATACAACGAGGTCGTAAGGCTGATAACGCTCGGGATACTCGCCCCGGACGAAAAGCTCCCGGCAGTTCGTGAGACCGCGAAAAAGCTCGGGGTGAACCCGAACACTGTGCAGAAGGCATACGCCATGCTCGAAAAAAACGGGCTGGTGTATTCCGTTCCCGCAAAGGGCAGCTATGTATCGCCGAACGGAGAGGCGGCGGACGCTGTGCGCAAGGAAGCGGAGAACGCGCTGAAGGAGGCCGCGGTGAAGGCCGCCGCCGCGGGAGTAACGCTCGAAGCAGCGGAAACTATTATTAAAATAGTCTGGGAGGGCGGGGAAGACCCCGTCGGAAAGGGGAAAGGATAATGATCGAAGTAAAGGACTGCGTAATGGATTATTACGGCAAGCGCGCGCTCGACGGCGTGACGCTGACCGTTCCCGACGGCTGTTCATACGGGCTGCTCGGCTCGAACGCGGCCGGGAAATCCACACTGCTGAAAATAATGAACGGCATCTACAGACCGACCTCGGGCTCGGTGCTGTTCGACGGGAAGCCTGTATATGACAGCCCCGCGGTGAAGGAGCAGCTGTTCTTTGTAGATGACGAGACCGTGCAGTTCAACAATATGACGCTGCGGCAGCTCAAAAGCTACTACAAGACATTCTACACGGGCTTCTCGGACGCGATTTTCGGCGAGCTTATCGGGAAGGTCGGACTACCCGAGAACAAGCCGCTCCACACCTTCTCGAAGGGTATGAAGCGTCAGTCCGCGGTGATCTGCGGTGTTTCCTGCGGGACACGGTATCTGTTCATCGACGAGGCGTTCGACGGGCTGGACGAGATGATGCGCACGATAGTGAAGAACGTGCTTATCGATGCGATGCTCGACAGAAAAGTCACTGTCGTGTTCTCATCGCACAATCTTAGCGAGATAGACGAGTTCTGCGACAGAGTGGGTCTGCTGCACGGTGGCAGGATATTGTTCGACCGCGCGCTGGACAGCATAAAGGACGACATCATAAAGGTACGGGCGGCGTTCGACCGCGAAGTGACCGCGGCGGACTTCCCCGAGCTGGAGGTGCTGCACACGGAGAGCTCCGGAAGCCTCACCTATATAATAGCCCGCGGCGGTCCGGAAAAGATACGCGCCTCGGTGGAAAAGCTCTCGCCGAAGATATACGACGAGATGAGACTTACATTGAAAGAGATATTCATATATGAAATGGAGGGAGTCGGCTATGACAGCAGCGGCCTCGGCAGCAACGCCGAATAAATCAAAACTCGGGAGGTATATCCTGTACCGCTTTGAAAGAACGAAGTATTTTACTTTACTGATGTGCGTTTTCTCGTTCATATCCTACCCGTTGTATCTGCTCTTCACCCGAAGGTATGTTGAAGAGATGATACGCTCGGAGATGATGATGAGCGGTATTGAGACGCGCGACGCCGTATATCGTGCGAGCGAGACTCTGAGCGGTATCGGCAATGCGCTGCTGTTTGTGGGGATACTCGGCATCGGCGCGATGACGGCTCTGTCGGTGTTCATAAATTTCCGCTATATATTCGGCAAGAAATACGTCAATATGGATATGTCGCTGCCGCTGTCGTTCAACGAGCGGTTCTTCGGCGATATCATCGTATCTTCCGTGACAACGTTCGTTCCGCACATTCTCGGTGTGATCGCCGGGACTCTGATAAGCGCCGGCATACGCGCGATAAAAGTTCCCGAGGGCGTGGAGGTGCTGAGCAACACGGCGTTCCTCGACGGTACGGAGCGGATAATGCACATCGGCATAGTAGTTGTGTTTATGGAGTTTTTCTCGCTGCTGTTCGTCGGCAGCCTCTGCGGCAGGGTGATCCCGACGCTCGTGCATTGGGCGATACTCAACTGCACCGTTCCGGCGGTCACATATCTGCACTCTATGCTCTCGATGCTGACGGCTTACGGCTGCAGCGAAACTTATATAATGTACACGCCGAATATAGTGCTGTTTGAGGTGACATCTCCCCTCGGCTTCGCGCTCTTCTTCCGTCGGGAGAGAGACCCGTTCGGCGCTCCGCTCGAGCTGTCGCTTGCGGCTGTATTTGTGCTGCTGCTCGCAGTCGGCTCGTATCTGCTGATGAAGCACCGCCGCGCGGAGCGCACCGGCGAGTCATACGTCTTTAAATATTCCCGCCATATCCTTGTCGGCGCACATCTCGCCGCGCTGGCGATATACTTTATCTGCCCGCTCATATTGGGAGACGGAAGAGTGAACTATCTGATCCTCTATCCCGACTATTACAATTCCGACTTCTACAACAGCTTAATCGTCTGGTGGATAGTTATTTCCGCGGTGGTGTTCTTCATAGGAGAGGTGAGCGATTCCGCGCGTTTCAGAAATATGCTCCGCTCGGCGGTATGCGCACTGATATCGGTCTGCGCCGGAGCGCTTATATGTCTTATCGCGGTGATCTCCGACGGCTACGGCGCGGTGACGTATATCCCCGCCGAGGAGGATACGGCCGTCGTATCGGTGACGCTCACCAATTCGTTTGACCGTCTCAGCTCCTATGATATCCCGTATTCGCAGGTCGCGGAGCTCCACAGGAAGATACTCGATACCCGTCCCGGAGGTTCCGGAAAAAGAATGATAACCTCCGAGCCCGGGGTGAACATCGAATATATCGAAAACAACGGCAGTATGACATACCGCAGCTATATCGTTGACGACGCGCTGGCTAAGGAAGCTCTCGAGCTGCTCTGGAACAACGGCGCATTCGAGTCGCTGTATAAGATCGAGTGTGTCCACGGTGTAAACGTAACGGGCAACGAGTATAAGTTCCTCAACGATTTCACGCCGACCAAAATAAGATATTATAATGATTCGGAGCCGTGGAGCAGCGAGGACGAGCGCACCGTAAAGATCGACGTTCCCGGCGATGAGCTTATGGCGGCAATGCAGCGGGACGCGCGTGAGACCACATTCGAGCAGCTTTACCGCTCGCCCTGCGGACTGTACGATTACATCGGCGTTGATTTTATGGGCTCGCTCTATGACACACAGGTGAGCTTCAAGATATACCCGTTCTTTAAACATACGCTCGAGCTTCTCTCGGCGCACGGCTTCGATCTGTCTGAATATATGCTCGAAGTGACCGACGCATTCCTCATCAGGACAGACGACCCGATAAACAAGGTCGAGGACGAGAACTCCACACAGTTCGACAGCGCCCTCAAAGACGGCGAGGAGCATATATACAGCAGGTCATACCGCCATGTGAACATAAACAGTGCGGAATATGAACAATTGTCGGCGATGTCCGCGGACAGGTCGATATATTACGGTAACGACCCGCATTATTGTATGATATATATCCGCAAATATTATCAGCACGGTACGGTGTATTATCGCACGACCTACCAGCCCGTGCCGGAGCTCTGTACGGCGGACGCGGCGGCGCTGTGGGATAAGCTGCAGCCGGCTGCGGAGGAAGACGTGAACTATTACCGACAAAACGAGTACATCGAAGAGTACTATGTCGGGGAATGATATGTGCTGAGCGGGAATTATTCCCCGTGTACGAAATGTGCAGAAAATTATTGCAAAAAATCTGTTTTTTGTACAAAAAGCCTATGTTAAATGTCGGTAAAATGTGGTATAATATATAAAGTGGAGTGTTGCAAATTCTCCCGCTTATCACGGTGGGAGAAAGCACAAAAACCGAGAATAAATACATTTTACCGAAGGAGGGCTTTGCAATGGGCGCAGCGGGATATGCCGTCAATGATTACGTTTTTTACAAGGGAGTGGGTGTATGCCGCATTGTAGCGGTCGAGAACAAGACGTTCGATGATGTGAAGTACGAGGATTATCTTAAGCTTGTTCCCCTCGGTTCACGCTCATCGTCGTATTTCGTGCCGGTAAGCGCCGCAAAGCTGCGCCTTCGCAAGCCTATGACCGCCGACGAGGTCAACAGCGCGATAGACGATTCCGCAAACGGTGAGATAAGCCTGACGCATAATTCCAGGGAGCGCCGCAGCGAGATAGACACGATACTCAAAGAGGGCAACTGCACCCGCATCATCTCGCTTATCAAGACGATATACCTGTATACCGAGTCCTGCCGCACCAACGGCAAAAAGGTGCTCGTGTCCGATGAGAACGCCCTTCGCGCCGCCGAGAATATGATCTACCCCGAGTTCTCCTTCGCCCTCGGCATTGACGAGAACGACGTCCCCGACTACATCGGCAGACGCCTCGAGAGAACAGAAGTCGCTGACGCTTGAGAGGGGCACAGAGGTCGCTGACGCTTGAGAGAAGCGCTGACGCGCTTGGGGAAAGGAAAACTTTTGTGTACAAAAGTTTTCCTTCCCCCAAACCCCCATCTTTTCAAAAAACTTTAATGGCTTCGCGGTTGGGTATGAGAGCCGCTGCGCCTGTTGAAAGATACATCAGGTTCCCGATGTTTTATCGGGAGCTTGTTTTGTTGTATATCATAAAAAGATTTGTTTCCCGGAGAGCTTACCATAGATCTATATACAAGGCTTTTGAGTCTCGTCACGATTCAGAATCGCGGCGAAGCCGCACCACAATTATTAATTATTCATTATTAATTATTAATTTTTTTGTGTGATGTTATCACACAAAAAATCGTACAGAGCTATTGAAAAATATTTTTATATGTGGTATAATAATATAATAATGTTTTCGGAAAGGATAAGAATATGGCAAAAGTGAGGTTGGCCGTGCTGTTCGGCGGCGCTTCAAAGGATCATAAGGTCTCGCTCGTGTCGGCGTATCATCTGCTCAACGGGCTTGCCCGCGACAGATATGACGTTACGCCTATCGGTATAACAAAGGCGGGCAGGTGGCTTTATTTTCCCGGAGACTATGAGGAGATACTGCAGGGAACGTGGGAGCAGTCAAGCGATTGCTGCTCCGCGATAATAAGTCCCGACCCGCTTCATTCGGGCGTCATAACGATAATGGGTGACGGCTCGACCGCGATAAAGCGTATCGACGCGGTGCTCTCCGTGCTGCACGGAAAATACGGCGAGGGCGGAAGGATACAGGGGCTCCTTAAGCTCGCCAGACTGCCCCATACGGACAGCGACCCCGAAACGGCGATGTACTGTATGGATAAGGGGCTGACGCATCTCGTGCTGTCTAACGCGGGGATAGATGTCCCGAATTACGCGCTGCTCGAGCG
>JAFTAG010000081.1 GCA_017458655.1 Ruminiclostridium sp.
AAGAACAAGACGATGAAGGAAGTAAAGCAATAAAATATGTTTATTCCGTTCCGGAAACGGGATAATGTATTCTCATCGCCTACGGCGGGGAGAATACAAAAGTCTTTTCCGGTATCCTCAATATATTAACAAAAGGACAAAACTATGAACAAGATAACAGTAAAAGCATCACAGGATTATGACGTACTTATCGGCAGCGGACTGCTCGCCGATATCGGAAAATACGCGGGCGAGGTGCTCGGCTCCCGCAGGACTATGATAGTATCGGACGACAATGTGTTCGATATCTACGGCGAAAAGGTAACAAAATCGCTTCAGGACGCCGGCTTTGAGGTGTCCGATTTCGTGTTCCCGAGCGGAGAAAAGAGCAAATCCCACAATACGCTGCTCCAGCTCTACGACTGGCTCGCGGCGGAGAACATCACCCGCGCTGACAGCATTATCGCGCTCGGCGGCGGCGTTGTCGGAGACCTTGCGGGCTTCGCGGCGGCGACATACCTTCGCGGCATAGACTATATCCAGGTACCGACATCACTGCTCGCGCAGATAGACAGCTCGGTGGGCGGCAAGACTGCCGTTGATATCGAGGCCGGCAAAAATCTGGTCGGCGCGTTCAAGCAGCCGAAGCTTGTTGTGGCCGATATCGACACGCTTTCCACGCTGCCCGAGGAATTCTTCAAGGACGGTCTCGGGGAAGCCGTAAAATACGGTATGATACGCTCGGAAGCCCTGTTCAAGCTCATCGAAAAGGGCGAAGTGAAGGAGCACCTCGAGGAGATCATCGTAAAGTGCGTTGATATCAAGCGCGAGGTGGTCGAGAACGATGAATTCGACAAGGGACTGCGTATGATACTCAACTTCGGTCACACGATAGGCCACGCGATAGAGAAGATACAGAACTTCAACGGTCTCACCCACGGAAAGGCCGTTGCGGTGGGAATGATGACGCTCACCAAAGCCGCCGCAAAGCACGGAATGGTTGATGAGAGCGTGAATGACCGCTTAAGACGCTGCCTTATAGTCAACAAGCTCCCGTACCACGCAGATATCTCTCCCGAATCGCTTTACGACAACGCGATAACCGACAAGAAGCGCTTCTCGGACGATATCAACATCATAATATGCAAGAAGGTCGGCGAGGCTGAGATCGTTAAGATGAAGCTCACCGAATTCAAGAAGCTCCTCACGGAATAAGCCCTACCGACTGACACTTACAATATGGATATAAGGATAACACCGACATTTTTACACGGAAAGGTCTCCGTTCCGCCGTCAAAGAGCATTTCCCACCGCGCTATGATCTGCGCGGCTCTGTCCGGCGGCGAAAGTGTTCTGCGGGACGTGCTTGACTGCGAGGACACCCGCGCCACCGCCGACGCGCTCACCGTTCTTGGTGCAAGGATAACGCGTGACGGCGGTGAAATGACCGTTGCGGGCATAAGAACGCCCGCCGCGAGCGCCGACATAGACTGCCGCGAAAGCGGCTCAACGCTGCGGTTCATGATACCGGTGGCGGCGGCGCTCGGTACAAATACGATACTGCGCGGCTCGGCAAATCTCCCGAACCGCCCCATAACGCCGTACCTTGACGAATTTCCCAAGCACGGCGTTGATTTTACCTCGGCGAAAATGCCCTACGTTATGCGCGGGAAGCTCACGGGCGGGGAATTTCCCGTCACCGGCGACATCTCCTCGCAGTTCATCACGGGGTATATGCTGGCGCTCCCGCTGACGGGCGAGGAATGCGTGATACGGCTGACGTCGGAATTGCAGTCGCGGCCGTATGCCGAGCTCACCGCCGATGTGATGCGTTCGTTTGGCGCCGATATCGCGATAGGCAGCGACACCTTCACCATTCCCGCGGGCTGCACGTTTGAGCCGCGCGGATTCACCGTGGAGGCCGATATGTCGCAGGCGGCGTTCTTCCTCGTTGCAAACGCCACAGGCGGCAAAACGGAGCCTGTGAACATAAATTACGACAGCGTTCAGGGCGACCGCGCCATAGTCGATATAACGCGGAAATTCGCGGAAAGCGGCGGAAAAGCCTTTGATGTGAGCGCGGAGGACATACCCGACCTTGTGCCGATACTCACCGTACTCGCGTGCTTCGCGGACGGGACCTCCCACATAACGGGCTGTGCGCGGCTTCGTATCAAGGAGAGCGACCGTCTGGCGGCGATATCGGACGGGCTGAACAGGCTCGGCGCGCATATCGAAGCCGGTGCCGACAGCCTCACGATACACGGGGTAAGGGAGCTTCACGGCGGGGACTGCGACGCGTACAACGACCACAGGATAGCGATGTCGCTCGCGATAGCGTCACAGCGCTGCACCGAGCCGTTGATAATTCGCGGCGCGGAGTGCGTTTCAAAATCCTATCCCGACTTTTTCAAAGATTTTTCGATCCTCGGAGGTAAATACGATGTCATCCGTACTTAAACTTGGCGAGCTTTCCGTTTCCGTATTCGGGGAATCCCACGGCGGGGGGATAGGCTGCGTGATAGACGGGCTGCCGTCCGGCGTTACGCTCGATACGGACGCGATACTTTCGTTTATGGCAAGGCGAGCTCCCAAAAAGGACGGAATGAGCACTGCGCGTTCCGAGGCAGATACTCCGGAGATACTGTCCGGCTTTTTTAACGGAAAGACCACCGGAACTCCGCTGACAGCCGTAATTCGCAATACCGACACGCGTTCGCAGGACTACAGCAACATTTCCGCGGCGGCAAGACCCGGCCATGCGGATTACACCGGCTTTGTGCGCTACGAGGGCGCGAACGACCCCCGCGGCGGCGGACATTTTTCCGGAAGGCTCACGGCTCCGCTTGTATTCGCGGGCGCGGTCTGCGGGCAGATACTCTCGAAGCGCGGCATTGAGAGCTGTGCGCATATCCTAGCGATAGACGGCGTGTATGACGACAGCTTCGACACACTGAGCATATCTTCCGAACTGATGAACAGCGTTAAAACGCAGGAAATGCCCGTTATAAATGAAAGTGTAGCCGGGAAAATGCGTGAGCGCGTAAAGCTCGCGGCGTCGGAGCTCGATTCCGTCGGCGGTATCGTCGAATGCGCCGTGACGGGGCTTCCCGCAGGCATAGGCTCGCCGATGTTCGACGGGCTGGAGAACCGCATTTCTCAGGCGGTGTTCGGCATACCCGCGGTAAAGGCGGTGGCGTTCGGCAAGGGCTTCGGATTTGCGGAAATGCGCGGTTCCGAGGCCAACGACGAGATGTACGTCGAAAACGGCACCGTAAAGACCCGTACCAACAACAACGGCGGCATTTACGGCGGTATATCGGGCGGTATGCCGATATTGTTCACGGCGGCGATACGTCCCACGCCATCGATAGCAAAGCCGCAGAACACGGTGGATTTCATAAAGAACGAGAACACCGGGCTCGTGATAAAAGGCCGCCACGACGCCTGTATCGTACCGCGCGCCGTGCCCGTAGTCGAAGCCGCGGCGAATATAGCGATACTGTCATTCCTTTTATGACGGGAGAAAAAAGAAAATGTTCATAAACAGCAGCATACGGAACAGCTTGCTTCTTGCCGCTGTTCTGCTTGTGAATTATCTCCTGCTCCCCCTTTTTTTCCGCGGGGAGCAGCTTGTGACCACAGCGCTTATCATACTCGGAGCGAGCTTGTTTCTCGGGATGCTGATCTGCCCGCATTTCCTGCACTGGCTGATACCCGATGCCGTGCATTTTCTCCTGCTGCTCGGAGCGTATTTTATGAACATCGGCGGCGACCCGTATAGGATAGGCAGCTTTTTCGGCTGGGAACAGCCGCAGCCGGTGGCTGAAATGTTCATACTCCTCGGGGCGATGTCGGCGCTGCAGGGCGCGGTATTCTTACTGATACGTCTGATAATAAATCTGATGATGAAAATAGCAAAATCCGACGCCGAAAAGACCGAGAAGGCTATGGAAAAATACAATAATGATAAAAACAACATTCTGTGACGACCGGGGGTGAGCGTACTGGACATTCACGATACAGACAGCGAGTACCGGGTGGATTCCTGCGTTTACTTCTGCTTCATATTAAAACAGTTCGGCGAGCTGTCGGAGAGCGTCATCGGCGAGATAATCCTCTCCGTGCTGCCGAAAAGCTATTTTGAGATAATGAGCGACATCGCGTTTATGGTGAGCAAGGGGCTCATAAACGAGAAGCGCGACGAAAACACCGGCGAGCTCCTATATACGCTCAAACGCGAGGGCGAGCGTATAGCCGAGGATATGTCCTCGCTGATAGACCGTACCGTGCGGGAACAAACGTCCGCCGCCGGCAGGGAAGTGCTTTCCCGCAAAGACCGCGAGCGTTCGCTGCGCTGTGATGTGATACGCGACCGCGAGCGTGACAGATACGACATAAATGTCAGATTTCTCAACGAGCTCAACGGCGAGACGCTGTTCGAGCTTAAGCTCTATGCTCCCGATGAAAAGAAGGCGTATGAGATGCGGGAAAGATTTCTTGCAAGATCGTCGTTTTATCTGACAAGAATAATAAATATGTTCCTTAAGGACGATTATTTCATCTGACCCGGGACGTTTCCGGGAACGGAGGTAACTGTATGAATAAAAAAACGTTTTCACTCTTTATAGCGGCTGCCGTGTGCGTAAG
Source organism: Ruminiclostridium sp. (assembly GCA_017458655.1). Lineage (GTDB taxonomy): Bacteria > Bacillota > Clostridia > Oscillospirales > Ruminococcaceae > Ruminiclostridium_E. Next base: position 4,630 of record JAFTAG010000081.1, read on the forward strand.
CGCGTTTTCGGGCTGCGGGGGAAATACCGGAGCTTCCGGCAATACCGATGCGCAGACGGCTCAGGCGAGCGATACGGCGGCGGTGAGCGAGACCGCGGAAGTGCCCGCCGATACCGGGGAAAAGCCCTCCGGAGCGCTCTCAAACCCCGTTAAAATGACCGCCGACGGCGATGTGGATATGGAAGCGGCACTCGCTTACGAGACCGATTTCGATGCGCTTACCGCGCAGCTCGACGCGATAACTGCCGGTGACGACCACCCCGTCTCGCAGAATTCCAACCCCGAGACGGTGGCGCTCTACCAATACCTCAAAGAGAACTACGGCAAGAAGGTATTCTCAGGACAGATGCTCGGAGACAGATATGACAAAGAAGATCTTGCGTACTACTACCACACGGAAGACCTGCCCGCAATGAAGGGATTTGACTTCATCTTCAAGACCACCCCTAACGGCGACGGCTCCGACTGGACGCAGATGGCGATAGACTGGCATACAAAGAGCGGCGGGATAGTGATGTTCTGCTGGCACTGGAACGTTCCCTGCAATATGGACGACCCCGACAGCACCGCCGAGGCGTTCTACACCGAGGGCGCGGGGAACCCCTACACCACCTTCGATATCGAGAAGGCGGTAACTCCCGGTACCGAGGAATACAAGGTGGCTGTCCACGACATCGACCTTATCGCGTATGAGCTGCAAAGGCTGGAAGCGGCGGGTGTCCCCGTGCTGTGGAGACCGCTGCACGAGGCGAGCGGCAAGTGGTTCTGGTGGGGTATGACGGACAGGGAATTCGTCGAGAAGCAACTGTATCAGAAGCTCTGGTATATGATCTACGACCGCCTCGAGAACTACCACAAGCTCACCAATCTGATATGGGTGTGGAACGGTCAGAACAAGTTCCTCAAAGTCCACCCGAACACCTACGATATCGCGGGTATCGACGTTTACCCGAGCAAGGAAGACCACAGCGTGCTCGCAAGCGACTACAAGAAGCTCGCGGACTATACCGACGAAGGGAAAATGCTCGCGCTGACCGAATGCGGATATATACCCGACCCGGACGAGATCGAGGCGAACCTCGGCACCGTGAACTGGCTCTATTATATGCCGTGGAATTTCGACTTCATCTACAAGGGCTCGACGGTCATAGGAATACCGAGACTGAATACCGAGCGCGTAACGTCGGAATTCCTTAAAAAGGTTATGTCGTCCGATACGATAATAACGTGGTCGGAGCTGCCGGAATTTGAAGGAACGGAAAAGCAGCTGCCCGAGCAGGTGCTCGCGGCGAAGAACGATATGGACGCCCAGAGAGCGAAGGACGCGGAGCTTGCGGGTTAAGGAGCATATATGGATATTGAACTGAAAGACGGCGCTTCACGCGCAAAAATACTCGGAAAGGGCGCGGAGCTGCGCTCGCTGAAACTGTCGGACAAGGAGCTGATGTGGTGCGCCGATCCCGCTTTCTGGGGGAAATCCTCGCCCATACTGTTCCCGATGATAGGGAATCTGCGCGGCGGGAAAACGCTGATAAACGGCAAGGAATACGCGATGACCAAGCACGGCTTTGCGCGTGACAACGATTTTGAGGCGCGGAAGCTTTCCGATAACAGCGCGGAGTTTACGTTCCGCGGGACACAGAGCACTATGGAGTCGTTCCCGTTCGCGTTTGAGCTGAAGCTTAAATACACCCTTGCCGGCGGTAAGCTGAATATGGACTATTCCGTTACCAACGGGAGCGATACCGCTATGCCGTACTGCATCGGCGCTCACCCCGCGTTTGCCTGCCCGAATGAGCCGGGCGCGCAGTTCTCCGACTATGAGCTCGTATTCGAGCAGCCCGAGACCGTCAACAGCCCCGTGATGAACCTGCAAACAAGAATGTGGGGGGACAGCGACCGCGTCAACAGGCTTACCGACGCCCGTGAGTTCAGGCTTGAATACAGCCTTTTCGACAACGACTGCGTGTATTTCGACACGATAAAGTCGAAGTCGGTGTCGCTCGTTTCCGCAAAGTCGGGTAAGGGCGTAAAGCTGACGTGGAGCGGCTTCACGACCCTCGGCGTGTGGACGCCCGACCATAAACAGGCGCCGTTCGTCTGCATCGAGCCGTGGTGCGGCTGTGACGATTACGACACCGACAGCGGCGTATTCGGCGAAAAGCGCGGCATTCAGACCGCTCAGCCCGGCGAAACAAAGAACTATTCCATTACCATAGAGGAAGTCTGAGCTTGTGTATATGATATAAGGTTAGTGCCATAAATTATTGAAATTGACGAATTTTACATTATTTTTTGTTTTTTCGTTGACATCGTTGATATTTTGTGCTATAATGACCTCGCGTGATATGGATAATATCGTTTTTTTTGCCTTTTTATCACTCGGGTGGGCGGCGTGATCCGATGTGTTTATTTAGGATCTTTGTAGGATATATGTTGCCCGTAAAAGTCAATTTTGCTCAAAATCCTGCAATAATTCTCGGACAATTCCGTTCACGGCAATGATAAAGGCGAACAAACCGTATATCCGGCACCTCGGCGTCTAATGTAAAATTTGTTTATATTGGGAGGACAAAGAAATGTTCAAAAAACTCGGTATGCAGATCGTATTCATCACAACGATCTGTATCGCAGTGGTCGTTGCGATCATGCTGACGGTAACGATAATGGCGTTCCACGGCTACAATGACAGCATTATGCTCGAGCGCGCCGTAGTAGGTATGCAGGTGCTCGAGGACAAGGTCGAGAGCGAGATCGACGATCTCCAGGACGCGTATTCAATGTTCAAGGAGGACGGCGATTTTCGTGATGCCGCTGTCGCTGCCGATGATGCTGTTCTGAAATCCTATATGCAGAAGCAGCTGCCCGGCGATGATTTTTATATGCTTGTCGGGGACAAAAGCGGAACTATCACCTACAAGACAAGCAACTACCCGCTGAAATCCTTCGATTACAGCCAGGTGGGAGCGGGCAAAACGATAAAGGGCGTTGCAAGATGCGACGGCGAGCTTGTCGCTATGTATGCTTCCTATGTGAAGGATCAGGACGGGCAGGAATTCATGCTCTGTCTCGGCTTCACAATGAAGGCGTATGACTGGCTCGATGAAGTAATGAAGATATCCAACTGCGACGCTACCGTATGGAACTGGGATATCAGATATGCCACGACGCTCAAGCGTGACAACGGCGAGCGGGCTACGGGCACGGATCTGAATGAAGATGTGCAGGAAGCCGTACTGCAGAAGGACGGCAAATACGAGGGTCAGCACGATGTTGTTGACAGACACTATTATGTATCGTATCAGACGATGAAGGACTACGAGGGTAAGATCGTAGGCGCGTACTGGGCAGGTGCGGACGCCCGTGATGCCGATGCGGAGTTCGGCACAGTTACCGCTATAGCTATCTCGATAGGTGTTGTCGGCGCTATCGGTATCGCGATATTCATCTTCATTTTCTGCACGATGAGAGTTACAAAGCCTCTTGCGCACGCCGAGGAATACGCGAACGAAATGCTTGCGGGTCAGCTTGCGACGACGAATGTTACATACAAGTTTGCCGACGACGAGGTAGGAAAATTCGTCGAGACGCTGCGGAGCGCAAAGCACGGTATGAACGATGTTGTCGGCGATTCGTCAAGAATACTTGCCGCAATGGCGGACGGCGATTTCACCGAGACCCCGAATGTGAAATATCCCGGCGTATTTGAAGATATCGAGAAGAATATTCTTAAGATCGAGGACGATCTCGGTCAGACGCTGAGCAATATGAACACCTCCTCCGATGAAGTTCTTACGGGTTCCAATCAGATGGCCGAGGGCTCGCAGTCTCTTGCGGACGGCACCACACGTCAGGCTTCCGCTATAGAGGAGATATCCGCAACTATCGCGGAGGTCTCCACGCAAATAGCTACCACGGCACAGAACGCTGCGGAAGCGGGCAGCCTTTCCAAGCAGACCCAGGACAGAGTGAACGAGCAGGATACCGAGATACAGAATATGGTGCAGGCGATGAACGAGATCAGCACCACATCGCAGGAGATCGAAAAGATCATAAAGACTATCGAGGATATCGCGTTCCAGACAAACATTCTTGCGCTCAATGCGGCTGTTGAAGCTGCAAGAGCGGGTGACGCGGGCAAGGGCTTCGCGGTAGTTGCCGATGAAGTAAGAAACCTCGCAAGCAAGTCCGCAGAGGCTGCAAGCTCCACCACATCGCTTATCACGGCTTCTATCGACGCTGTCGGCAAGGGCAGCAAGATAGCTCTCGCAACGGCGGAATCGATGAAGGAAGTAAAGCATATGTCCACGCAGACAGCCGAGCTCATCACCGAGATAGCCTCCGCAAGCGCGGAACAGACGGAATCCATAAAGCAGATAACCTCCGGCATAGAGCAGATCTCGCAGGTCATCCAGACAAACTCCGCAACCGCCGAGGAAACAGCCGCCTCCTGCGAAGAGCTCTCCGGCCAGTCTAAACTCCTTAAAGATCAAGTCTCCCGCTTTAAGATCAACCAGTAAAGAGGGGCACAGAGAGTCGCTTACGCTCGAGAAACGTGTCTCGCCTGTGGGCGAGCCACATGGGGAAAAGGAAGCCGTCCCCAGCCCCCCACTCTTCCGAAAAAACTGTAATGGCTTCGCAGTTAAATTTACAGTAATTGCTCCTATTGCAAGATACAGCTATATAAAAACAGCATTGTGCAGATTTGCACGGTGCTGTTTTTTGTGATTTCCTGTGATAAATTTTCACAATTCTGAAAAAGGAGCAGACACTATAAATTAAACTGCGAAGCCGGTCAAGTTTTTTGGAAAATGAGGGGGTTTGGGGGAGAGAAAACCTTTCTTCCAAGAAAGGTTTTCTTTCCCCCAAGCGTGTCAGCGCTTCTCTCGAGCGGCAGCGACCTCTGTGTTCTCTGTTCTCTCAACTCTGTTCTATTCTTGTCCTTTTCCGAATACAATAGAACATAGACAGGAGTGTGAAAATATGGACGAGAGGGTACGGTTTTATGATGCGGCGGGAATGCTGCCGCCATTTGAGGAGGCTTTGAGGTGCGTTCCGGCGCGAATAGCGGAGGGGGCGTGTGAGATACGTCTGCGAACGGGTCGGCCGGTGGTGGTCGAGACGCCTGCGGAGCGGCACATCTGCCGGGAAACGCTTGTCGGCGCGGAGGATATACGCAAATGTATGAAGCTTTTCTGCGACTACTCGCTCTACAGCCGTGAGCGTGAGCTTTCGGACGGACGTATAACGCTTCGCGGCGGGCACAGAGCCGGATTTACCGGCACGGCGGTGATACGCGGCGATACGCTTACGCTGCGTGATGTTTCCTCGGTAAACCTTCGAATTGCGAGTGAGCGTCGGGGTATCGCCGAGAAGCTGCTGAGCCTTACGGCGTTTGAGCACGACCTGAAAGGGCTGATGCTGCTCGGTGCGCCGCTAAGCGCCAAGACCACGATGCTGCGTGACTACGCGCGGCTGGTATCCGGGTTTGCCAAAACAACGATAATCGACGAAAACGGCGAGATAGCCGCCATGTACAACGGCTGCCCGCAAAACGACATCGGCCTCAACTGCGACGTGCTCGATATGTTCCCTAAAGAGGAGGGCATAATGCGCGCGGTGCGGCTGCTGTCGCCGGAGTTCCTCGTGTGCGACGAGGTCGGCGGGGAATATCGTAAGCTCGCGGACTGCGCCGGAAAAGGCGTGAAGCTGATACTCTCGGCGCACTGCGGGGATATTCGCGAGGCCGCTTGTAATGCCGCCGTGCGGACGCTCGTATCATCGGGCGCGGTGAACTACCTTGCACTGCTCGGCAGCGGCTCGGAGATAGGAAAGGTCAAAGGCTTGTGGAGGGTCGGAAATGCTGAAGATATTGGCGGCTGCGGGCACGGCAGTGATCTGTACCGCTGCGGGAGCCGTATTCTCGTCGGCTCTGAAAAAGCGGTGCGAGCAGCTGCGCGTGATGCTGTCGGTGCTTGATGAGATGTCCGCGAGGATCCGCTACAGCCCCGTGAGAATGTC
>JAFTAG010000082.1 GCA_017458655.1 Ruminiclostridium sp.
GACCGAGGAGCTTCCCATTGAGGAAGCGAAGAAAAAGGGCGCTATGGCGCTGTTCGGCGAGAAATACGGCGACATCGTCCGCGTTGTAAGCACCGACGACGGCTTCTCCACCGAGTTCTGCGGCGGTACGCACGTTGACAATACCGCAAAGATAGGCCTGTTCAAAATAATCTCCGAATCCTCGGTAGCATCGGGCGTGAGACGTATCGAATCCACGACCGGCTACGGCGTTCTCGAGGCTCTCGCAACCGCGAAGCAGACGATCGCACAGGCTGCCGATATACTGAAAGTTCCGAACCCGAATGCGCTCGTACAGCGCTGCGAGGCTATCACGGCGGAGCTTTCCGACGCGAAGAAGACCATAGACAAGCTCCAGAGGCAGATATCCTCCGCGGCAATGGGCGACCTCACCGCGAACGCGAAGGAAATTAACGGAGTGAAGGTGTTCTCAGCGGTTCTCGAAGGCACTGTCGGCGACGATCTCCGCAAGGCCGGCGACGATATCAAGTCGAAATATGACAGCTTTATCGCGGTGCTGGCGGGTCATTCCGACGGCAAGGGCAACTTCCTCTGCTTGTGCAGCAAGGACGCGATAGACAAGGGCGCCAACGCAGGTCAGATAGTAAAGCAGATCGCGGCTCTCGCAGGCGGCAAGGGCGGCGGAAAGCCCGACAGCGCTATGGCGGGTATCGCAGATGTATCTAAGATACCGGCAGCTCTCGGCGAGCTCGAGAAGATAGTATCAGAGATGCTGTAAGAGAGCTCGGAAGTCGGGAGAGGGGGCTCTGCCCCCTGACCCCCGCGAGGGGCTCACCCCGGCGGTGGCGCGGCCACACCGAATCCGCGTTGAAACGCTGTACAGACTTGTCAGTTTTCGCCCGCGTCACAAGGCTGTGCATTGGGCACAATGGGACTCTGCTGAACGTAAGATCTATCCCCGTATCGTTACCGGTACGGGGTTTTGATTTGATCGTATTTTCCCCCGTCTCCGGCGGGGGAAAATACTTACTTCAAGATATTGATTATTGCAGCGGAATGTGCTATAATAGATATATCTTTCCACAAGGAGAACCCACATGAACGAAAAAATACAAAGATTGACAGAAAATATAGAAAAGTCGATAATTGGCAAGCGCGAAGTCATATTCAAGCTGGTGGCGGCGCTGCTGTCCGGCGGTCACGTTCTTATCGAGGACGTTCCCGGCGTCGGCAAAACAAGGCTCGTCACGGCTCTGTCCGAGAGCGTGAACGGCACCTGCAGCCGCATACAGTTCACACCCGACCTTATGCCGAGCGACATCACAGGCTTTACAATGATAAACCCCAAGACCGGCGAGACGGAATTCCGCCCCGGCGCCGCTATGTGCAACTTCCTGCTCGCGGACGAGATAAACCGCGCTTCCCCGAAAGCGCAGTCGGCGCTGCTCGAAATAATGGAGGAATTGCAGATAAGCGCGGACGGCGCGACATACAAGCTGCCCGTGCCGTTCATGGCGCTCGCCACGCAGAACCCCGTCGAGACTTACGGAACATACCACCTGCCCGAAGCGCAGATGGACAGATTTATGATGAAGATATCGGTGGGATATCCCGCGGCCGAGGAGGAAATGCAGCTGCTCGGCGGGAGCTACGGCAAGGAGATGCACCTGCAGCCTGTAATGACGCTCGATGACATCGTCGAGCTGCGCAGACAGGCAGCCGCAGTCCGCGTGAACGACAGCGTGAAGCGCTACATAATCGGCATTGTCACCGCGACCCGTGAGAGCGATGCAACTCTGCTCGGAGCGAGCCCGCGCGGCAGTATCGCGCTGTACGCGGGTGCAAAGGCTTACGCACTGATCAGCGGGCGGGATTTCGCCGTTCCCGAGGACGTTAAGGCGATAGCCGTCGATATACTCGCGCACAGACTGATGCTCTCGCCGAAGGGCAGAACGACCTACGGCACACAGGAGGCGGCAATGGCGGATATACTCGCAAAAACGCCCGTTCCCACCGAATAACGCTATGGTAAACATCAAAGGACTTATCGGCTATCTGGTGCTTATCGGGCTTGCCGTGCTATATACGCTGTTTCTCGAGGGCGCGGGCGGGAGCTACCTTATCATCGCGCTGGTAACGGCGGCGGTCATATCGGTAGGGCTGTGCGTTTACACGAAAAGAAACGTCACTGCGCGCATTGAGGTGAGCGAGGATATCCTCGACCGCGGAGATACCGCGATAGTCGGACTGGCGCTCGAAAAGACCGGAATGCTCCCGTCGTCGTTCATCAAGGCCGAGCTCTTTTCGAGCTACCACTTCACGACAAGCTCCGACAAGACGATAAGCACGGCGGTGTTCGGCCGCGGCAGAGCGAGCTTTACGGCGGAATACCGGGCGGAATTCTTCGGCAGGGGCAAGGTCGGCATAAGCAGTATCACCGTGACCGATTATCTCGGGCTGGTGAGCTTTCATGTGAACATACCCAAGGCGATAGAGGAGATAAAGATATACCCCGATATCCCCGAGGTGAACGCGCGTGACGGACTTGCAAGGAGCCTCACGGACGCAGCGGCGTTCGACGAGAGCGAGGAGACCACACAGTCGCTGTACGCGCTCAACGGGACGCCCGGCTACGAGCACCGCAAATACGAGCCCGGCGACAGCCTGAAGCTGATAAACTGGAAGCTGTCCGCAAAGCGCGGCGAGCTGTATGTCAGAAGGCTCGAGGGCGCTTCGGGAGCGGAGCAGACCTTCATACTCGACAAGGCGGGCTCGAAAAACCCCGAGCCGCTTGAAGCAAGGCGCGAGGAACAGCTCACCGTCGAGGCGCTGCTCGCGATGATGATGCAGTTCGCGAAGACCGAGCTGCCGTCAGGACTTGCCGTGCGTATCGAAAACGACTGGGAGTATATCCCCGTGATAACGCCGCAGGACGTGTCGGATATACGCTACAAGCTCACCGATATGACGTTCTCCGAGCACGAAGCGGACAGGCTCCCGCCCGGAGCGGAGGGGCATTCGGTGGTGTTCACGGCGCGCTGTGACGCGTTTATATCGGCGTATGTCGCCGGGTACGAGGAGCGCGCGGCGGCTTCCCCGCAGAACACCGCCCACGGCGAGAATATATGGGTCATCGAGCGCGACGAGGAAGATGTGCGCTTTGTGAGATAATAAATGAACGAAAACAACAACAAGACAAGAATACCTTTAGCGGACAACGCCGCGCCCGCTCTGCTGAGCGCCTCGGTGATAAGTGCCGCTTCATACATATACGCCTGCGGGTCGGGAGCGGTCGCGCTGCTTTTCGCGCTGATATCGTCACTGTACGCCGTGGGTCTTTTCGCGCTGTACGAGGTGCTCAGGATAAAAAAGAAAACGTGGCTCACCGTGCTTGCGGTCGCGGTCACCATGTTCGCCGCGAACTCGCTCGCTGTGGCGATAATACGCGACCCGTCACAGGTCGGACTGTGGTTCATGGAGCCGTCGCGCTTCACAAGGGTGTATTACGACTACTCCGCAGCGTTCATTCTCGTGCTCGGGTTCATATTGATATCCTGCCTTTACTACTTCACGAGAGTGCGGTATCGGGGCGTTTTTGTGTTTCTGATATGCCTCTGCCCGTTCTGTCTTTTTGCAAAGACATTCACGGACATACCGGTGCTGTTCCCCGTTATAATAATGACGCTGTTCTTCTTTATAATGCTGAGCAATACCGCGGGCGCCGCCGCAAAGCCCTCGAAGAAGTACGCGGCGGCATTCCCGTTCATACTCGTTATAACAGCGATCGCTGCGTTTTCCCCGAAAATACAGTTCGCGCCGTTCAGAGAGCAGTTCGATGAATTCGTCACCGGCGTGAGCATAGGAGCCGAGGGCGCCGCCGCTCTCACGGATTTCAGCGATACCTCGTCAAACACCACCTCGCGCGATGAAGACACCGTGGTGTATTACTTCTACGGCGACAACCCCGGCCGCGTGAAGCGCCAGTGCTTCAACCTCTACGATATCGAAACGAACACATGGGGCTACTACGGCAACTCTCAGGAGGGCAATTCCGGCCTGACGCGGTATCTTATGCTCGAGGATATAAACGCGCTGTACGACGGCACGGGATATACGGCAAGCGCGAATGACGCGGCCGAGGAAAAGCAGTGTATCGCGAGGACCGCCGCCGGTACCGTCCACGCGCTGTTCACCCGCGAGGATATGACGGGTATAGAGCTTTACGGAAAAACGGCGTCTGTTTATCGCACCGAGCTGGACGAATACTTCGTTTCCGCTTATGAAGCCGAGGGAGCGGCCGCCTACCTGTTGAAATGGAACGACACGAAGGTGGATACGGCGTTCGAGCGGCTGATGACCGACGAATACGCGTTATCGCTGGTGGAGAACGGGAGCGAGAGCACCGCGCTGTACTCCTACCTGCTGACGAAGCGTCAGGCGATACAATACGACGAATATCTATTAAGCGAAGATGTGATGGACAGGTGCTTCTCCTCAAAAGAAGCACGGCAGCGTGTGCGGGAGCTTGCGGCGGAGATAACTGCGGGCTGCGGCACCGGATATGAGAAGGCAAAGGCGATAGAAGCGTATTTCCGCAGCGGGGAATACATCTACGACAAGAACTACACCGCCCCGAACGCCTCCCCCGACTACTTCATATTCACCTCAAAGCGCGGAGCCTGCGCGAGCTACGCTACCGCCGCGACGCTTATGTGCCGCGAGCTGGGACTTACCGCGAGATACTGCGAGGGGCTGCTCGTACAAAGTCACGATGACAGCAGGAACGCGTGGTATTCCACGACCGGAGACTCCCACGCCTTTGTGCAGGTCTGGATAAACGGCTACGGCTGGACGGACTTCGACCCGACGAGCTTCGTCGAGGACGGCGGCTACATCGACCCGACCTTTGTGTTCGTGGGGATCGTCGCCGCGGCTGCCGCGCTTATCGTGGTACTTGTCACGCTGCTGCGCCCGAGGATAAAGGAGGTGCTGTTCACCGGCAAGGTGAATAAGTCCCGCGGAGCCGCACAGGCATCGCTCATCTACCGCAGGATAAACACGATGCTCAACGCCCTGCTCGGCAGAAAGGACAACACATTCACACCGACAGAGACCGCGGAGAAGTGCAGAGAGCTTCTGAATTACGACATAGACGGCTTTGTGCGGTATTACGAGGATATGCTCTACGGCGGCATAGGCGACCCGAACGCCGACTTCTCGCAGGTATATGCGGCGTTCGGAAAGCTTTACAATGATGCTCGGAAAAAGCACGGAAAGAGCGATAAAAAGGGCGGTAAAAGGAAATGACGATGTTCACAGCGGAGGACGTTAAAGCTGCGCTGAAAAGCGAGCTCGCGGCGGATATCATCATAAAGGATATCACCGCTTCCACAAATCTCGATGTCAAAGAGCTTGCGGCGAAGGGCGCTCCCGAGGGGACGGTCGTCATAGCGGGCGAGCAGACCGCAGGCCGCGGAAGGCTCGGGCGCAGCTTCTGGTCGCCGAGGAACACCGGACTGTATATGTCGGTACTGCTGCGGCCGGAGCTCTCCGCCGCTGACGCCCTCGCGATAACTACCTGCGCCGCCCCGGCGGTATGCGAGGCTGTCGAAGGCTTATGCGATACCGAGGCGGGGATAAAATGGGTGAACGATATCTACATCGGCGGCAGAAAGGTCTGCGGGATACTCACGGAATCGGTGATCGCCGCGGACGGAAGGCTTGACAGCGCCGTTCTCGGCATCGGCGTAAATGTAGCGGACACGGAGTTCCCCGCAGATATCACCGACAAGGCGGGCTCGCTGCACATAAGCGCCGATACGCGGCCAAGGCTCGCCGCGGCGATACTTGAACGGTTTTTCGCATACTACCGGAAGCTGCCGGAAAAGGCGTATCTCCCGGAATACCGGCGGCGCTCGATACTTACCGGAAAGGTCGTGGAATACGAGCAGACGGGCGAGCTGCGCTCGGCGAAGGTCACCGGGATAGACGACGAGGCGGGACTTATCGTTATCGGCAGCGACGGGAGGGAGCAGCACCTCTCGTCCGGCGAAGTAAGAATAATAATGAAACACTGAAGGAATGACCAAAGTATGGAAACAAAAAACACACGCTCCAAAACATTAATGACAGTTACCTGCGCGCTGTTCGCGGCGATCATCGCGGTCTCGGCGCAGGTGCAGATACCGCTGTTCACAATGGTGCCGATAACGCTCCACACGTTCGGGGTAGCACTGTGCGCGGCGATAGGCGGCTCGGTGAGCGGCGCCGTTTCCACCGCCGTGTATGTGCTCATCGGCGCGGTTGGCGTCCCCGTATTCGCGGGAATGAAGGGCGGCTTCTCGGTGCTGCTCGGGCCGACCGGAGGCTTTCTGTTCGGCTTCATAATAATGGCATTCTTCTGCGGCATACAGGCTAAAAATATTTGGCAGCGCATCGGATTTTCGCTTATCGGGCTCGCGGTATGCTACCTCTGCGGAGCGCTGCAGTACGCCATAATAATGCAAAAGGACTTCATCACAAGCCTCACGCTCGTTGTGGTGCCGTTTATCGTGAAGGACGTGCTGAGCATAGCGGCGGCACAGTATATGGCTGTCCCGATAAAGCGCGGAATAGCGCATTTCAGCAACAGAAACGGAGTCTGAGATGTACGATGTATCTTCACTCGCGGACGGGATAATAAGCGGCAGACGGCTCGGAAAAGGCGACGACCTCGGGCTGCTGCTTGAAGCGCCGCTTGACAGCCTTTGCGAAAGCGCCGACAGGATCCGCAAAGCGCTTTGCGGGGATAAATTCGACCTTTGCAGCATTATCAACGGGAAAAGCGGACACTGCCCGGAAAACTGCCGCTTCTGCGCACAATCCGCCCACAATCACACGGACATAAAGGAATACCCGTTCCTCGACGAAGAAGCTATCGTGAGCGAATGCCGACACAATGCGGAAAAAGGCGTACACCGCTTTTCGATAGTCACCGCGGGAAGGACGCTTTCGGACGGGGACTTTGAGAAAGCGGCGGCGGCGTATGCGCGAATGCACCGTGAATTCCCGCAAATAAAGCTCTGCGCGTCGCACGGGCTGCTGACGAGCGGGCAGTTCGCACGGCTCAAGGAATGCGGCGTCACGACATATCACTGCAACATCGAGACTTCCCGCAGGAACTTCCCGAATATCTGCACTACCCATACCTTCGACGACAAGCTGGAATGTATAGGGCGGGCGAAAGCAAGCGGCCTGAACGTATGCTCGGGAGGCATCATCGGTATGGGCGAGATGTGGGAGGACAGACTGGATATGGCGCTGACGCTCGCGGAGCTCGGCATACGCTCCGTTCCGATAAACGCGCTGCGCCCGATAAAGGGAACTCCGCTCGAGGCGCTGACTCCGCTGACGAAGGAGGATATCCTGCGCACCGCGGCCATATTCCGCTTTATCCTGCCGGACGCGTTCGTGCGGTTCGCCGCGGGTCGGAACACGCTCCCGCTCTCCGGAAAGGAAGCCTTCCTTTCGGGAATGAACGCCGCTATCACCGGCGATATGCTCACCACCTCGGGGAACGGCATCTCGGAGGATGTCGATATGCTCGGGAAAATGGGTTATGAGGTATGAAACGGCAAAACAGCGCATACCTTGCGATATGCGCTGTTTTTGTGTGCGGAATAGCCTTGGAGCGGCTTTATGCGGAATGATTCAGTATATAATCCTCAAACGCTTTTGGCAGCCTTAGATTATACCTATTGCGTTTACATACACCGATTCGGTAGGCGCTTTCACGGGCACAAGCAGCAGATCTGCCAATCGCTGCGCGAGGCCGTCTTTCTCCGCACCCGTCTGACAGGCTATCAATCGTATCGGTTCGCCTTTGAATTCACTTGAATTTTTTATCATTTCGGCAGCATTCTTTGCAGAATACTCCCACTTTTCTCCGCCCATACCGCGGATCAAAAAATGAAACGGGTCTCCGTGGCAAATAATGTCACAGAAACCTTGCTGCGGAGCTATTCTGTCAGCGTATCTGTAAAGATCGTCGTTTGGGTTTATGAATTTACTTGATAATATAAACATATTTCATTTCTCTTTCCTGCTTCTATTATAACACTTTTTTCGTAAAAGTCAACTCCCTCGGCGCTCAATTTTACTTTTTACGACCGTCTGATCTCAAACAC
>JAFTAG010000083.1 GCA_017458655.1 Ruminiclostridium sp.
AGCGTGATGCCCGTCTTTGTCTCGCCGGAGACCTCAAATTCCCCGAAGGAGGGCAGACATACCGCGTCCACGTCCTCTTCGGCAAGAAACACCCTTGCAACAGCAGCCGCCTTGACCGCCTGATTTACGGCTCCCGCACCGACAGCTTCCACTGTGGCGCTTCCGCCCCCGCGTATCACGGCGCAGATAGCTCCCGCGACCGAGCGCGGAACGCTTCTCGATGAAACCTTGATAATTTCCATTCCTTTTCTCCTTTTAATCGTCTTCGGAAATGTTTATCCGCTCTATCGACGTGCATTTCCCGCACCTTTCGTCAATTCCCAGCGCGACGGCATTTATCATTATACCGCCCTCGGGGTAGGTATGCCGCTGCGGGTAGTACGTCGTCATTCGCTTTATTATAACGTCCTTGTCTATACCGAGCACGGACTCCCTTACGCCGGTAAACCCCACATCGGTGATGTAGCCGGTATGTCCGTCGAGTATCTGCTCGTCCGCGGTCTGAACGTGCGTATGCGTGCCTATAACAGCCGATACGCGCCCCGCGAGATAATACCCCATAGCCTTCTTCTCAGATGTCGCCTCCGCGTGGAAATCCACTATGATATTGGGCGTATCGAGCGTTTTGAGCAGCTCGTCCGCGCAGTGGAACGGATTGTCACAGCTTTCCATATACGCCATTCCGATAAGATTTATGACTGCGACAGACGTTTTCCCCATATCATAGACGGTATAGCCCTTTCCGACCGTGTCGCCGAAATTCGCGGGTCTTATGATATCGCTGCTCAACTCGTAGCGCTCGTTCATTTCTTTCCTGCGGAAACAGTGGTTGCCGGTGGTGATGATATCTGCCGCGGTGAGCAGGATATCCGCGGAGGTCGGTGTAATGCCGTTGCCGTCTGCGGAATTCTCGCCGTTGACTATCGTCATTTCTATGGAATAGTCGCGCTTGAGCTTCGGGAGCTGTTTTATAAGATATGCCGCGGCGCGTTGACCTACAACGTCTCCGACGAAAAGTATGTTCAAACAAACACCCACCTTTTTTAATTGACAATTGATAATTGACAATTGTGGTGTCGCCTTCGGCGACATATTTAAATCGTGACGAAATTTGTAGGTTACGTTCATATTGGCCGGTCGTTATCTACCCGCCGTTCGCAGAGACCCTTCTTTTACAAAGCAGCGTCCCGCAATAGGTGCAGTCTCTATAAATCTAACTGCGAAGCCATTAAAGTTTTTTGGAAAGAGAGAGGGGTTCGGGGAGAGAGGATAACCTTTTCTTCAGAAAAGGTTTCCTCTTTCCCCGTCTCGAGCGTAAGCGACTCTCTTATCTCTCGAGCATCTGGCTGCGATCGGGGCCGGTGCCGACCATAGCTATCTTACAGCCGCAGAGTTCCTCGAGACGCAGGATATACTTCTTGCAGAGGTCGGGGAGCTCGTCGAACGAACGGCACTTCGTGATATCATCGTCGAAGCCCGGGAACACCTCATAGACGGGGCTGCACTCGGCGAGCTCCTCAAGGGTGGGCGGGAAGTTGTTGATTATGCTGCCGTCGGGCTTTTTGTAGGCATTGCATATTTTGAGCTCGCCTATACCGCTGAGCGTATCGAGCTTGTTCACGGCAAGCTTTGTGAGACCGTTCACGCGGACGGAATGGCGCACTATGACCGCGTCGAACCAGCCCGTTCTTCTCGGTCTGCCGGTGGTGGTGCCGAACTCGCCGCCTCTGTTGCGGATAAGGTCGCCCGTTTCATCGAACAGCTCGGTCGGGAAGGGTCCCTTGCCGACGCGGGTGGTGTAGGCTTTTGCAACACCTATTATGTCATTTATTATCATAGGCCCTACGCCCGTTCCGACGCACACTCCCGCAGATACGGGGTGAGAGGACGTTACATAGGGGTATGTTCCGAAGTCGATGTCGAGCAGGGTAGCCTGCGCGCCCTCGAACATTATCTGCTTACCGGCCTTTGCCGCCTCGTAAACAATTACCGACACGTCATCGACGTACTGCCTGATGCGCTTGCCGTACTCGTTGTACTCCTTGATGACTGCCTCGATGTCGATAGCTTCGCCGCCATAGACCTTGGTTATTATCTCGTTTTTGAGTCTGCCCGTGGAGCGCGCCTTCTCGGCGAAGATCTCGGGGTGTATCAGGTCATACACTCTTATACCGCAGCGCTCGTATTTATCCATATATGTGGGGCCGATACCGCGCTTGGTCGTGCCTATCTCGCTGTTCCCTCGGAATTTCTCGGAAAGCCCGTCAAGAGCGATATGCCACGGCATAATGACGTGAGCGCGGGGATCGACCTTCAGATTTCCGAGAGAGATACCTCTTTCGCCGAGACTGTCGAGCTCCCCGATAAAGTCCTTCGGGTCAAGCACAACTCCCGCGCCTATAAGACAGAGAGTGTCCTTGTAAAGAATTCCCGACGGTATAAGGTGGAGCTTATATGTCTCCCCGTTGTTCACAACCGTGTGACCTGCGTTGTTGCCGCCCTG
>JAFTAG010000084.1 GCA_017458655.1 Ruminiclostridium sp.
AACTTGATCGGAGGACAAAATCATGGAATATGTAACACTTAACAACGGCATCAAAATGCCCATTCTCGGCTACGGCGTTTATCAGGTCACGAAAGAAGAATGTGAGCGCTGTGTGCTTGACGCGCTGGAGGTCGGCTACCGCTCTATCGACACCGCACAGAGCTATTTCAACGAGGAAGAAGTCGGCAATGCTATCAAAAAGTCGGGTGTAAAGCGCGAGGATATTTTCCTCACCTCGAAGGTCTGGATCGAGCACTACGGCTATGAGCAGACAAAAGCATCGGTAATGGAATCTCTGCGCAAGCTGCAAACGGAGTACATCGACCTTATGCTGCTGCACCAGCCTTTCTCGGATTATTACGGAGCGTACCGCGCATTGGAGGAGCTGTACAACGAGGGCGTTCTGCGTGCAATAGGCGTGTCAAATTTCTACCCAGACAGGCTTGTTGATATAGCGAATTTCGCGGACATCTGCCCTATGGTAAATCAGGTCGAAACTCACATTTTCAATCAGCAGACAGAAGCCAAAAAGTGGATGGACAAGTACGAAATACAGATAGAGGCTTGGGCTCCGTTCGGCGAGGGTCGCGGCGGCACATTCGACAATCCCGTGCTTATGAAGATCGGCGAGAAATACGGCAAGACCACAGCACAGGTAATGCTCCGCTGGAACATTCAGCGCGGCGTGGTAGTGCTCCCGAAATCCACGCACAAGGAGAGAATGATACAGAACCTCGATGTGTTCGATTTTGCGCTCACTGACGAGGATATGGCGGAGATCGCGGCGCTCGATACCGCAACAAGCGCGTTTTTCTCGCATTACGACCCGGCAATGGTGGAATGGTTCGTGAAAATGGTCGAGGAACGCAAGAAAACAATGACAGCTCGAAAGAGAAAAAGGCTTGGTAAACTATGAAAAGACTGATCTCGACTTTATTATGCGCAGCCCTTATTATTGCAGCTTCCGGCTGTTCGCAGGACATTTCAGTTAATGCTTCAACCACAACTACGGCAGCTTCAACCACAACAACGGCTGCCAAAACAGAAGGCACAACTGCGGCAAATGAATCAACCACTGCGGCTGCCGAAACATCGACAGAAGCAGTCGCAGAAAGCAGCGAAAGCAAGCTGCTTGTCGCGTACTTCACGCCGTCAGAAAACAGCGAGGCTGATGCGATAAGTCCGGCTTCGCAGACTGTCTATGACGGCGAGACTATCGGCAGTGCTGCGGCAATTGCGCGAATGATAGCAAAGCGCACGGGAGCGGATATGTTCTCGATACAGACGGTCAAAGATTATCCCGTGGTGTACGATGACCTTGCGGATTTTGCGCTTGATGAGCAGAACCGCGGCGAGCTGCCGGAGCTTGCGACACATACCGATATCAGCGTCTATGACACGATCTTTGTGGTTTATCCCGTTTGGTGGTACACGATGCCGCAGGCAATATACAGCTTTTTTGACGAGTACGACTTCGTCGGAAAGAACATCATTCCTGTGACAACTCACGCGGGCAGCAGGCTTGCGGATTCGCTGGCGCGGATAGGAGAGTTGGAACCCGACGCGACGATAACAAGCAGCTTTACTATCTCGGCAATGAACGCGGAGACCGGCGAAAGCGAGGTAACAAGCTGGCTTGCCGAGATCGGGTATTGATATGAAAAGATATGCGGGTATCGCTGCTGCGGCTGTTATTATGCTGAGCGGCTGCAACAGTACTCCGACTGAAAGCACAACAGAGACAATGCAAGTATTCAAAAACGCGGAGACTGCACAAACAACAGTTCAGTCCTCGGAAACATCACAGACTGCAATGACCGAGAAAGTTCAGACAACCGGATACATCGACTTTGGAGAGCGCATGGATAGAGGATTTGTCGTTGACAATACGCTCCATTCCGACACCGAGGGCGACATTCATTTCAGCAGCTACATTCCCAGCAGCTACGACGGCACAAAGCCCTACGCGCTGTTTGTGACGCTGCCCGGCTGGGAGGGACTGTATTTTCAAGGAGTGGGCGTTAATCTCGGCGAATCGTTCCCGTTCGAGGCGAAAACGTACAATGACGAGATGATAATTCTCTCAACACAGCTCGACGACTGGGGCGAAACTTCGGCACTAATGGCGATTGCGCTGACCGAGTATTTCCTTGCAAACTACAACATTGATCCGGAGAAGGTGTACCTGCACGGATTTTCGGGTGGCGGCGAGACAGGCTCGATAGTTATGGGAATGCGCCCGGAGCTGTTCACGGCGTATCTGATGACAAGCTCGAAGTGGGACGGCGACTTGAATGTGCTTGCAACTGCGAAAACTCCCGTGTATATGGCTATCGGCGAGGACGACAGCTACTACGGTTCCGCACCGCTGAAATCCGCATACTCGGAGATGCACAAAATATATGAGGATATGGGGCTTTCCGAAAGTGAGATAAACAGGCTGCTGGTGCTTGATGTCAGGGAGCAGGAATACTTCACCGGGTACG
>JAFTAG010000085.1 GCA_017458655.1 Ruminiclostridium sp.
GAAGATAGTAGCAATAAACGCAAGTCCGCGAAAGAATTGGAATACCGCACAGCTCGTAAGAGCCGCAGCCGACGGTGCTGCGGAAAACGGTGCGGAGGTCGAGGTCATTGATCTGTACACCATAGGAAAGTATTCCGGCTGTATCTCCTGTTTCGGCTGCAAAACAGAGAAGCACCACGGCGAATGTATTTGCAATGACGATCTTAAGCCTGTGCTTGATAAAATAAGAAATTCTGACGGGCTTATCCTCGGTACTCCGAACTATCTCGGAGAAGCGACCGCAGGCTTTCGCGCACTGTATGAGCGGCTGATATTCCAATATATCACATACAACACGAAGCATTACAGCGCCAACAACAGACAGATCCCCGTTCTGTTCATAATGACGAGCAACGCCGGAGACAGTGCTTATGAGTCGGGCGGTTTTTACTCGGCTCTTGTAAAGAATTATCAGAGTACGTTTACCCGCTTTATCGGAAAAACAGAGGTACTGGTCGCCGGAGATACCTTGCAGGTCAATGATTATTCAAAGTATGACTGGACAATGTTTGACCCGGAGCCGAAGAAAAAGCGGCATGAGACCGTATTCCCCGAAAAGCTGGCGCAGGCAAAGGCATTGGGCGCGAAAATGGTGAAGAGATGAGGTCAGTATAGATAAGAAATACATAAATATAAACGAGAATGCAAATGAAATAATTACAGCTATTGGCAAGGGTGTTTTCCTTACGACAAAAGTCGGTGATAACACAAAGGCACGCAGACAGCTGACACCATGTCTTTGTGTTACTTTTGAATATCGCCGTGAAAATATCCTCCGCTGAACAGCATATATATGATCTCCGCCAGTTCCGCTTCATCTGCGGTGCAGCCGGTGAGCACATAGTTCTTGGCGATGCTGCTGATGCCTTCGGCGATGAAGTCCACTATGAACTGACGCTCCATGTCGGGGACATCACGGACGAAATGCTCGCAGTCAGTAAGCGTGCGGTACTGCACATCATAGAAGCACTGCATCATATTGTTGCGGACGAGCAGCTCCATAATGCGGCGGTTCTCTATAATATATCCCGAGTATTCCGCGCACAGCTCCCGGAGCTTTTCGGTGCGGCAGTCACATTTCTTCTGTTCCGGCGTATAGCGGCACTTCTGCGTAAGCTCGTAGATCATCACATTCTCTTTGCTCCCGAACACGGTGTAGAAGGTCTGGCGCGACACATCGGCTTCCTTGCAGATGCTGCTGACGCTGATATCCGCAAAACTCAGACTGTCCAGCAGCCGCAGCATCGCGTCAGCTATGAGCTTCTGGGACTGTAATGCTGTTTTATTGTTTCCGTCGTACATTGACAAAATATACCTTTCTGTAAAAGTTGCAAAAAAGACTTGACAACTGTCAAACATCGTGCTATAATTATAACATAAACCTTGACAATTGTCAAGTAAATGGCTTTACATAGCCAAATTTTTTTACTTAATTGTTAGCACTCGCGAAGAAAGAGTGCTAACGGTTTACAAAGAAAACAACAAAAGGAAGGTAGGTAACGGTTATGACAATAATCCCTGTTCACAATATGACGGTGCTGCCGAGGTCTGTGCTTTATATACAGACCGGCATTTTCGCAAAAAGTGTCGAGCGCCCCGCTGAGGTCGGTGAAAAGGTGGTGCTGCTGTTCACAAAGGAAGACGACGAGCGTGCAGTTCTGACGAATGAGAGCTTCAATCCGCTTGCCGTGACCGGCATCATCAGGAACACTGACCTGTCCGGCTTTGTTGCCATAGAAACGCTTGACAGGGTCGGCGTTGACAGTGTATATGTTACCGCCGCACATAAGATACAGCTCGAAGTCTCGCCGCGTCCTGAAATAAAGGATATATCACCGGAGGAGGAGCGTGAGAAGTTCAATTCCCTGAAAAGCGCGCTGCTCGAATTTTCATCGGGATTTGAATGGGCTCCTATGGCGCGGCAGCTTATGTCCTTCTGCGACAATCTGAACGGGCTTATTGCAGTACTTTCTCCGTTTATGTACATTTCCGCCGAGGAGCAGTATTCACTGCTTGAACTGAACAGCTGCCGTGAGCGAGCGGACAGGATAGAGCGTATGATCGCAGAGTTTATCGAATCCGCGAAGCTCACCACCGACGGCAATGAAAAACGCGAAAAGGACTATCAGAAGCTCTACCGCGAATCCGCGATAAAGAAGCAGATAGCCTACCTGCAGGGCGAGCTCGACAAGCTCCACCCGGAGAATATGACCGAGCTTCGTAAGCTTGAGCTGAAAGCTGAAGAATCGGGAATGAACGATGAAGCCCGCAGGGAATTTGACAAGATAATGACCCGTATGAAGAACGAGGGTGAAAACTCGCAGGAATACGCGATGCTGTTCGATTACGCGGAGCTGCTTGCGGGTCTGCCGTGGAAAAAGTCAGAACCGGAGCACATCGACCTGAAAGAGGCAAGGGAAGTCCTCGAAGCCGACCATTTCGGGCTGAAAAAGGTCAAGGAACGCATTATCCAGCAGATAGCCGTTCTCGACCTGAAAAAGCAGCAGTCCGGCTCGATACTCTGCTTTGTGGGCGCTCCCGGCACCGGCAAGACAAGTATCGGCAAGAGCATAGCAAAAGCTCTGCACCGTGAGTATGTGCGGGTAAGTCTCGGCGGTGTGCGAGATGAGGCTGATATCCGCGGTCACAGGCGCACATACATCGGTGCTATGCCCGGACGCATTATCGACGGCATCTCAAAGGCAGGAGTCAGCAATCCGGTAATGGTGCTTGACGAGATCGACAAGCTCTCCCAGTCCTACAACGGCGACCCTGCGAGCGCCCTTCTCGAAGTCCTCGACCCCGAACAGAACAATACATTCACAGACCATTATCTGAATGTGCCGTATGACCTGTCGGACGTGATGTTTATCTGCACCGCGAACACCCTTGACACTATCCCCGCGCCGCTGCTTAACCGTATGGAAGTCATAAAATTCAACGGCTATACCGAGACTGAAAAGTACGAGATCGCTGTGAAGCACCTGCTCCCGAAAGCTGAACAGGCAGTCGGCATTCCCGAAAATCATATCCATATAACCGATGAAGCGCTCCACGCCATAATCTCCGACTACACTTCCGAGGGCGGTGTGAGAGGGCTGAAAAAACGGCTGGATACGCTGTGCAGGACGGCTGCCGTGAAGCTCGTTTCCGGCGATGACAGTGAGCTTACCATAGAGAAAGATCAGCTCCGGGAGTACCTCGATATGCACCCGATACATCACGAAGTCACCTCCGACAACAACCGTCCCGGCATTGTCACAGGTCTTGCGTGGACGCAGGCGGGCGGCGATATTCTCTACATCGAGACGCTGTTCACAAAGGGCAGCGGCAAGACCATAATCACCGGACAGCTCGGCGATGTAATGAAGGAATCCGTGCAGATAGCGGTCAGTCTCGTCAAGTCCATGTACCCCGACAAGGCAGAGCTGTTCGACAAGAACGATCTTCATATCCACGTTCCGGACGGGGCTGTTCCGAAGGACGGACCTTCTGCCGGAATAACCCTCACTACGGCACTTTCTTCGCTGGTCAGCGGGCAGTCGGTCGATCCGCACCTTGCTATGACGGGCGAAGTCTCGCTGCGCGGTGTGGTATCTCCGATAGGCGGACTGCCGGAAAAGCTTATGGCTGCAAAGCGCGCCGGAGTGAACAAGGTTTTCATTCCCGAGGAGAACAGGGATGACCTCGCGGATGTTGCAGACGAGGTGAAGAGCAGCCTCACCATTATCCCGGTGGCAAACGTAAAGGACGTTCTGGCACAGGCGCTTGTATTTTAATTCATCAGGAGGCACTGTTATGACACAGGTAACAAAGGAAACTATGATCGGCGAGCTGCTTATGATAGATATGGAGGCGGCTGCTCCGGTGCTTATGGGCATTGGTATGCACTGTCTCGGCTGTCCCGCTTCTCAGATGGAAACGATCGAAGAAGCCGCGGCAGTGCATGGAGTTGACGCAGACGAGCTTGTAAATTCTCTTAACGAGCGATTTGCAGAAATTGATACAAAATTAACAGTTAATGTATGATATTCCGGCTTCATAATGAGGAGGGAATATCTCAGTATGTCAAAAATCCCCTGATTCATAAATAACCGGGGGATTTTTGACTAACTGTTCAC
>JAFTAG010000086.1 GCA_017458655.1 Ruminiclostridium sp.
CTTCTTTGACAAGACGGCGATACGCGCCCTTTAGCGGCTCGGTACGAGACGCCATACTTCTCCGTCGCTTCGGACGGAAAGTAGGTCGCCACGCCGGCAGGGACCTGCAAAAGAGGCACAATACTTCTTGCGGGCGAAAAGCAACTACAACGCGGCGGGAAAAAACAAGCTCCCCCCTTACAAACGGGGGAGCTTGTTTGATCTGTCATTCCTTCCGGCCGGTCTCCGTCGCGTAGCTGTAAATTATCTCCTTATCGGCGGACGGGGTAATGCCCTTGGCGGCGAAAAGCTCGGAGACTGTCACAAACTCGAAGCCCTGTTCGAGCAGAACGGGGACAGCCTGCCGCACCGCCTCTGCAGTCTTTTCGTTGTCAGCCTGGTCGTGCAGCAGCACTATCTCGCCGTCGGTGCATTTTTCCGTCAAGAACCTCACGCGCTTCTCGACACTGACACTGTCCTCCCAGTCGCTGCACCCGACGCCGGAAATGAACGGCAGGTCGATGCTCTCGTACATCGTGCTGTTCACCGCGATATATGGTGGCCGAAAAAACCGGGGATATTCCCCGATATTCTCGTATATCAGCTCCGCGGTCTTTTGCATTTCTTCCTTTATCGTGTCCGCGTCAAATGTCGTCATATCGCTGTGGGTATAGCTGTGGCTGTCTATCTCGCAGCCTATGCCGTGCGCGCGCTTCATTGCCTCCGCGGTTTCGGGAGTGATGTTCTGCCCGACAACAAAGAATGTGAACTTTATACCGTATTCCCCGGCGATGTCGATGATCTCGTTCGTAACGGCGGTATTCGGGCCGTCGTCGAATGTCAGCGCTATCACCTTTTTTCCTGCAAGCTCCTCGGCTGTCCTCACCTTGTTCACCGCCTTTTCTTCCGCGGAGGTCTCCGCTGTTGTTGTTACGGCCTCTGTCGCCGTCGCAGTCTCGGGCGCTGCCGTCACGGGGGGCTCCGACTTCCCGCAGCCGGATATCATTATCGCCGCAGACATCAGTACCGCGGCGATAAGCTTTTTATATCGAGCCATGCTTGTTGAACTCCTTCACCACACGCTCTTTAAGCGAGGAATAATACAGCGGGAAAAGCGCATCCACACAGCCGAGGATAAACATATTTCGGTTGTTTATCGCGGCGAGCTCGTGCCCGTAGGTGTATATCCAGCTGCGGAACCATTCGGTGTCGAAGTTGGGCTCGGGCTTTTTGGTCTTTGCGAGCCACGAGGTGGATTTGAAGCTCTCGACGATGATGCCGTCGGGATTTGCGAAGCCGTATTCCTCAAGCGTGTCGTACATCTGTCTGACCTGATTGTCCTTTATATAGGTGTCGGGGGATTCCCTGCGCATAAACGGCAGCCGCAGCGCGAAGCTGAACCGTATCATCTCCAGCACCTCGCCGAATTTCTCGTCCGCCATTTCGCCTATCTTCGCCTTGTCGAGCTCAAGCCCCAAATTCCTGAAAACGCCTGAATTGGTGATATCGCCGAGCCCCACTCTGAAAATATCCTTGACATTGATGTTGTAGAAATCGTCGTCGGATATCATATAGCAGTATTTTAGCGCCTCGAACAGCGATTCCGCCGCCCCGTCTATGATATCAACGAACCGTTGTACGATCTCGTCAGCCACCGGCTCACCCCCTGACTCCCCGCCCTCTGCGGAGAACTGCATAGTTATTTAACGCTGTGTCACAACATACGGACGACACGGTCAACAGGCAGCGGTTAACAGTTAACAGTGAACAGTGAACAGTGTACAGTTTTGGTGTCGCTTCGCGACATATTTTAATCGTGACGAGATTTGAAAAATTGCTGAAAGATGCACCACGCTTTTATCTTTGTCACAATTCAGATAAGTCCGCGCAGCGGACACAACAACTGTTAACTGTTAACTGTACACTGTTAACTGTTTAATGTACACTGTTAACTGTTTACTGAATTTCCCGTTCCGGAGCCTTATTTGATATTATACGTCAGGCTCTCATAGTCCGCGACAGGCATAGGCCTTGCGAAATAGAAGCCCTGCGCCATATTGCAGCCGAGCTTTGTCAGCAGAGCCGCCTGCTCCTTTGTCTCGATGCCCTCACAGATAGTGCGTATGCCGAGCGACGCGGCAAGAGATACCACGCAGCCTATTATAAGCGAAGCGTTCTCATGCTCGTCGGCGTTTTCCGTAAGGAAAGAACGGTCTATTTTCAGCACATCGACCGGCAGGTCTTTCAGCATATTCAGCGAGGAATAGCCTGTACCGAAATCGTCTATCGAAACGTGGAAGCCGTAGCTCTTTATTTCCCGGAAAATGTCACAGAGTATATCCATATCCTCGAACGCGGCGCTCTCGGTTATCTCTATCTCGAAATATTTCGTGTCGATCTCGTATTTTTCACACATCGCCGCGAGCTCTGCCACAAAGCCCTGCTTGTGGATATGCAGACGAGACATATTGACCGAGACGACCTTCGGCGTGAAGCCCAGCTTCTCGTACTTCTTCTGGAGCTTACAGACCTCCTCGAACATATAGTAGTCTATCTTCGTGACAAAGCCGTTGCGCTCAAACAGCGGTATGAACTCACCCGGCGGTATCAGCTTGCCGTCGTGCTTCCAGCGCACCAGCGCTTCCGCTCCCACCACGCTGTTTTCATCGCCGAGACTGAACTTAGGCTGCAGATACACGAGGAATTCCCTCAGCTCGAGAGCGTCCTCCATTACGTCCTCTATACGCTTCTCACGGCGTATCTTCTGCAGCATCGAGCTGTCGAAGAACGCGTATCTGTTCTGCTGCTTTGCGCGTTTTACCGAATCGCGCGCCATATCCGCTCTGTCCGCGGCAACGCGCGACTTCATATTGAAGTCGTCGATTATGTATATACCTATCGCGAGTTCGAGCTTTATCTCGGTTATCTGATATTCCACATCGAGGATCACACGCTCCACGAGGTCAACGAGCTCGCTGCTGTCGCCGAACTGCGCGAGGATATAGAACAGGTCGCCCATACTTCTTGTGAAGTGGTCGTTCTCGCCGATATCGCGCTTTATCACATCGGAGATCCTGCGGATTATATCGTTTCCGCCGTCGTAGCCGAACGTATCGTTTACCACCTTGAAGCGCTCTACGTCGAGCGATATCATGGCGTGACCGGTGGCGTGATCCTTCATTTCCGTCAGAAAATGCTGGCGGAATCTCTCCACGGTCTCGTGGCCGGTCAGGCTGTCAACGTACATACTTGTGATGCTGTCGTCGATAGCCTCATCGACAGCGCGCTTTACGCTCCGTATGCGGATATTTACCGCAGCGACCGCGACAAGCAGCAGCACCGCCATCATCACAACGAGCACTATCGTGTACCACACGAGCGCTCCGAGAGAGGAATACACATCGTCCTCGGGAAGTATAGCGGCAAATGTCCACTCTCTGTCGGCTATGGACGAGAACGCGCACAGATACCTTGCTCCGCCTATATAGACAGGTTTCAGCGTGTCGGAGGTAACGCTGTTCAATATGAACTTGACGTCTTTTGCTTCAACATCATCATCCATCATTGTGAGCAGCTCCTTGGTAAAATCAATGCCCGCAGCATTCCCGGGGGTGTAGTAGAGCGGCGTGCCGTCTTTATCGAATATGAAGAAGCAGTCTTTTTTCCCGGAAATGTCAATAAGAGGGAGCATGCTCAGTGAGAACTTCTCCCTGTCGCCCGTAACGACACCGATAAGCTCACCGTTCTCGTTTCTTGCGGGAACGGAGTACATATCGCATATCCTGCCGTCAAAATCGCAGTTTACCCCGGGGTACATCGAGTGCCAGCCCTCAAGACCCGACTGAATGAACACACGGTCGGAGGTGTTCTTTACACCGCCCGTGCTGCTTATCGTAAAGCCGTCCATTCTGGTGAAGCCGACGTGTCTGAAGCCAAGATCCCCGGCTATCTTCACACACTTCTGCCTTACTTCGTTCTCGTTGAAGATGTCAAGCTCGGCAAACTCCGAGGCCGCGCTGCGAAGCTGTGCAAACGAGGTGCTGAAATAGCTCTCCGAAAACTCTGCGTTCGCCATTGCGGCATTCATCATCATAGTTTCGGAATAATCCCGCACCAATCCCGACACGGAAGGTATATAAACCATCAATACAATCGCGATACAGATGACTACGAACGCAAAGATGCCGACAAAGAAATATTCCGCCGCTCTGAGGCTTTCCTTTATCTTGTCGGTCTTATGTTCCAACATTGATCACTATCCTTTTAAGAATAACGGTATGTCACAAAAGCACCGTGCGGATCGTAACGCACGGTGCGCGGCTGTTATTCCTGAAGTATTTTTACTATCTTTTCCGAAAGCTCCTCAAAGGGCTGCCTGAACCAGTCGCCTTTGACGTGCTTTATCATTATGGTATCTTCATCGGCGATACCGAGCTTTTCCATATTTATGGAGAAATCGGTCATGAGGAAGAACTTCCAATTGTACACATCTCTCTGGAGTGCTATCATTTCTCTGATACGCTCGTAGGTGCAGTTCTTGCTCGCGTTGTCGCGGCCGAACACCACTATGGTGAGGATTATCCTGGATGGGCGCTCCTCCTCGGGGGTATTTGTGAGGCGCACGCCGATATCGTCCATCATCTTGGAAGTCTTGTCGAGCATCGAGCACGCTCCTGTGCTGGTGTTACCCGTTCCGAACTTCGGGAGCTTCACCTTTTCTATCGGCTGATTGACTATCTTTATTTCGTCGCCCTCATTGAATGAGATAGCGGAAACTCTTATTTCTTTATTGACCTTTTTAATATTCGCGGCAAAGTTTTTCAGAGCCTTTGTGGCTTCATCGGCGTGACCCGGCTCAATGAGCGCGTAGTCAAAAGCGAACATCAGCTGTTTGAGATCGTCCTTCATAGTTTCCTCCTGTGTTTCTTACGTTTCCTTACATTTTCGCACTTTGTCGTGCTGATACAGCGAGAAGCAGATACTCACCCGCCGATATAAATATATTATAACACCCATTTGTCGAAAAATCAATAGTTTTTTTACATTTTTCCTGCAAAATTTGTCATTTTATACGGTTTTCGGACAGCTTCGGCCGTAAAAAAACTCCCCGTATGTTACTCACATACGGGGCGAAAAAATAAAGGAGATAAGTTATGAAAAAAATGAAACGATGCAAAAGTAGAGTCAAATGGAGCAATTCCATTCATCGATTATTATTATATCATTCATTTCCCATTATTTCAATAGTAATTATAAATAAACTTCTCCGAAAATATTTGTGCATTGTGTGAAATTGTTTGCGGCTTTGTTGTGACGTTTTGTGCACTTTAGCAAATGAAACTCTTTGAAAACGTTTTTATAATACGGGTTCTATTGCTGCTGAAATTTCGATTGGGGCTCTGCTCCTTATGACCGGTCGTTGTTCTTTGGCTTTTTTAGTCTCTGCTCCTTATGACCGGTCGTTATCCGCTTGTCAAGGGTGTCCAAAAATAATTTTTCCTCTGTTATCTGTGGAAAAATTTTTTTCGGAGCCTCCCTTGACAAACGGATTGCGATGTGCTGTACGGCGCCGCCGACGGGGCCGGGTGGGAAGCAGGAACTCAGATGCCCTCCCCGTCGCACCCACAATTATAGCACATCGCACCACGACCTATCTCGCTGCTTTCGGACAGTCTGTGGCCTCGGGGGCGAATAAAAAGCAAGACTTGCGGCGCGGGCGGGAGCTTACTGTTTGCTGAAACTTTCGACGCAGATCGCTTCGGCCGCTTGCCCACGGGGGCGAATAAAAAGCAAGTAGTCTGCCGCTCGCAGAGACCTGTGCGCCGACACAACTTGTCTATAAGCGCGGACTAAATCTAACGTTCTGCTGAAACTCTCGACGCGGATTCGGTGCGGCCGTCGCCGCCGCTCGGGTCAAGGGGGCAGCGTTTGCCCCCTTGCGGGGGTTCGGGGGCAGCGCCCCCGTCTGTGCCTCACTCTATGATCTCGGCTTCTCTCTCCAAGGCGGCGAATTTTGTGATGCTTGCGGAGAGGCTGCCGGCAGAGGCTCCGAGGGTGACGGGGTTGCCGCTCTCGTCGAGGGTTATGCTGTATGTGCCGAGCTCGGAGCTTCCGGAGAGCTTCTTCCCGCCGCCGCTCTCGGTCACGTCGGAGCTTCCCGAGGCCGCCGTATCATACGAGAGCGCTATCGCTTTCGCCATACTCACGGCGTCGGCGTTTATGTCGGCGATGCTCTCCATATCGTACATTTTCAGCTTTGTTTCGCCGTTCGCGACCGTTATGACAAGCCCCTGCACGGGGTAAGGCTCGGTCACGCAGAATTCCCAGTTATCCGCTTCGAGGCGGCGTATCTGCGCCTTGCAGCTCTCGCCGCCGTAGGTTATATCCGCCTCCGCGCTGAACGATATATCGGGCGGGGACGCCTTTTGGGGAGCGCCCTGCGCCGAACAGGCGGAAATTGCAAGGATAAACGGAAGAATAATAAAAACACGCTTCATAGCTTTCACCTTCATAATGATTTTGGAAAGCTATGAGGCGTGATCTATGTCACTTGATGACATCCGGGAGTATCTCGGGAATGTCGCGCGGGAGAATACCCGCCATACCGCGCTTTGCGGCAAGCGTGTCCGCGGCGAGGCCGTGCAGATACACGCCGACTGCCGCCGCGTAAAGAGGCTGTACGCCCTGCGCCGCGAGAGAAGCTATCATTCCCGCGAGAACATCGCCGCTGCCGCCCTTCGCAAGCCCGGCATTCCCGGTGGTGTTCACGAAGGTCTCGCCGCCGGGCGCCGCCACAACGGTATTTACGCCTTTGAGCACAACTATGCAGTTATATTCCTTCGCAAAGCTCTTTGCCGCGGCTATCCTGTCGCGCTGTATCTCCGGAACGCTCCTGCCCGTCATTCGTGAAAATTCGGCGGGGTGCGGCGTGACTATCACGCTCTGTCTGCTTTCCTTCAATACATTTATATTCTGAGCGGCGGCGTTTAGACCGTCGGCGTCGAGAATTACCGGACAATCCGCGCTCCTTATGACGATTTCTGTCAGATCGGCAGTGGCCTTTCGGTCGCCCAGCCCGCAGCCCATGAGCAGCGCATCATACTTCTTGTTTTCAAGCTCTATCATCAGCATATCAACGGCCTTGTCGTCGATGAAACCGTCAAAATCCTGCTCGAGCGGTAGATATGTCGTTTCGGGAACGGCGGGAGCTATGGCGTTTATCACGCGCGCGGGCGTTGCGAGCGTACACAGCCCCACGCCCATTCGCAGAGCCGCGTTGGTGGAAAGCAGTGCCGCTCCCGTATAGAACGCGCTTCCGCTTATGTTCAGCAGCTTGCCGAATGTCCCCTTGTGGGAGACCGCAGGCCTCGCGGGGAGAAATTCCCGCAGCACCTCGTCAGACAATACCGCCTCGCAGCTGTCATAGAACGAACGGGCGATACCTATGTCGGCGAGCGTTATTTTCCCGCAGCTCTCGAACGCGGGGTGAGAATACAGCCCCTTCTTCATCGCCGCGAGGACTACCGTGTGGTCGGGCTTGAACGCGCAGTCGGCTATTTCGCCGGTGTCGCTGTCGATGCCGCTCGGAACGTCTATGGATATCTTCACACCGGGGCAGTTCTCGTCAACGAAGGAGAAAAGCTCCTTAAGGTTATCCTCGAGCTGCCCGTGGAAGCCCGTCCCGAAAACGCAGTCTATCACCGCGTCACAGCTCTCTATCGCGCGCTTCACCGCGTCCTGACGGTGAACGTAGATACAGGACTTCACCACCTTTTCGTAGGTGGAATAGCACTGTCTCGCCGTTTCCGACTTGGGGAGATCCTGCACGAAAACGAGTATCGCGCTGGCGCCGTTCTCCGTCAGCAGGTCGGCGATAACTATACCGTCGCCGCCGTTGTTGCCCCTGCCCGCGAGGATGACGAAATTCTTGTCACCGACGCCGCCGAGGATCCTGCTGATATTGGAATAGCTCGCTTCCCCCGCGTTTTTCATCAGCTTCATCGCGGAGATACCGTTCTTTCCGGCATTTTCCTCCGCCGCTCTCATCTGTTCGTTTGTTACCGCAAGCTGCATATCTTCTGTCCTTACCTTTATCAGAATTCATATCTGCCACGTTTGTAGCGCATAGTGTAGGTGTCGTTGGAGTCGATATACGACAGCACTATCGTGAAGGTGTCGTCGGTATCATCGTAGGTGCAAGTGCCTATCACCGTTGTCATCTCAAACGTGAATCCGTCCTTCTCGCCGCCGACTATAATGAACGCGTCGGCACCCGACTTGCTCTCCGTTATCATAAAATACGGGGATATCTCAAGATCGCCCGCGACATCGGCGAGCGAGAGCCCGTTGTCCTCCGCGAGCTTCTCTATGGGAATACCGTTCGTTTCGGTGAGCGTCCACTCACCGAGATAAGGATAGCTCGGATATGTGTCGTCTATCCTTATGAGTATCGCCTCGGCTCCGTCCGCGTCCCTCGACATCAGCAGAGCGTCGTCATTCTCGCTGTAATACAGCTTACCGAGCGCGTCTCCTGCCTTTCCGCCTGAAGCGTATCTGCAAACGGCGAAATACCCGTCCCCGCCGTCAAGCTTCATAAACGACGACGGGCTGAGGATATCCGCCACGAGCATATCGGGCGTTATCGCTATGATATACGGGCTGCCGTTAAAGTCCGTGCCCTGCCAGATACCCGTGATATCATCTATCGCGGTATCCTTTTTGATGCCGGACTTGTCTATGCTGACATTGACGCCCATACCGTCGCGCATCATATACGACCGCTGACCTATCCCCTTGTCGTACATCACCGCGAACACGCCCTGCATCGTATAAATATAGCCGATACAGTCGCCGGTGTCGCGCGCGGCATCGTCCTGATAGAAGCGCACTCCGTATTTGCCGTTTTCGAGCATACCGTATTTTGCGGGGTAGCTGCTGCCGTAATTCTGACTGTCGCCGTCGCTCATAACTATTTTTACGGTATCCTCCGTCACTTCGACCTGCATTATATAACCCGAAGCCGAAACGAGCTTGCTGCCGACCGATGTGACGTTCCATTTCGCACGCAGCAGGTCGGCTTCTTCGGCCGCGGCATCGCTGCCGTCATCGTCGGACAGCGCATCGTCGTTCCTGCCGCTTATCCGGTCGCCGATCTTATCGGAGATCTTGTCGATGAGCTTATCGGCGGCAGAGTCTATCACGCTGTCAACCGCTTCGCCCCACGGGAAGCGCTTTGCAAGTTCTCCCAGCCAACCGATGATATCCTCCCCGAGAGCGCCCGCCGTATCGGCGTTCAGCTCCGCGTCTGAAGCGGGTATAGTATCGGGAGCCTCGCCCGCAGTCACCCTCGATCTTACCCCGAAGGAGCCCGCGCCGCCCAGCGACAGTTCCGTGTCCGCGCTGTAGGTGTCGCCGTCAAGCGAGAGCGCAACGGTAAGCACGAGGTTTTTAAGCTCGGCGGTAAAATTCCGCACATCTTCGTTCACAGCGGCCTCTCCGAGAAGGAATGCCGCCGTGCTCGCAAAATCCTCGGCGTTCGCTGGCTTTACGGTATATGTTCCGACAGCCGTGGGTCTGCCGAGCCACTCTACCTTTTTCACGCCGGAATATCCCAAATTGAAGCCGAGCTGTATATCCCCCGCATACACCTCCGCATACGCGCTGCCGTCGGTATCATTCGCCGCTTTCGCGATAAATCTCGCACCGACGTTGCTGCCCAAAGCCGATGTCTGTACTCTTGCGGCAAAGTCTTTCCCGCTCCCGAAGCAGCTTACCGTCAGCAGCTCGGCGCCGTCCGGACTCAGGAGGCGGATAAGCGTCGATAAGGCATTGTTGCGGCCGTCGTAAATGTGGGTGTAAGTGAGAGTGCAGCCCGTTTTCACCTGCGAGGGAAACAGCTTTTTATATTCCTCCTCGCTTATGCCGGCATTTTCTGTAACATATTTCACAAGATAGCTGTCGTTCGCGAGCTTGTCGAAGATCGCCGCGATCGTCGCGTCGAGCGTCTCGCTGTCTATCTCGACCGACACGCCCTTGCCGGCGGCCGCCGCGGTGATACCGCCGCCCTCCGCCGATTTTTCAAGGCTGTTCACATAGGTCAGCTTCGCCTTGTCGAAGCTGCTTATATATATCATACCGATCTCCCGCGCAAGGCGTTTGAACTCGGCGGGGTCATACGTTCTGTCCTCCGGGGCGGCGGAGCCCGTATCGCTCCCGGGGAGAGCGAACACGGTATCGGATATCCCCGGCAGCGTAAATACCGCCCCGCTGCCGTCGGTATATATCTCCGCCGCGCCGAGGCTCTCGCCCTTGCTCGATACGCCGAGGGACACCATACCGGTGTTCCCGCTGCGCGCCGCGGCCATATCCACAGACATACCGTTTATAATGTCTGTGAGGAACGAGAGTATGCTCCCCGCGTCTCCGGGCTGAACGCTGACCGAGGACGACATCGAGAGCTTCTTGCCGTCCGGGATATTTTCAAGCGCCGAGAGCAGGATCCCGGATATGTCGGGGATCACGGCGCCCGCCGAGTCGTCCCCGCTGTACGAAACAGCCGAGACAGCGGTTTTTATACCCGACACAAAGCCCTTCGCAGCCGCGTTTGCGGTATGCCCGAGCAGCGACGGCTCGTCCGGCGTTATCGAATATACCACGCCCGAAAGCGCGTTCTTGTGTATCAGCTTGGCGTAGTTAACATCGCCGAGGAAAAACCTCGACAGGACATCAAAGAAGAAGAAATACCCCACAGCCGCTGCCGCAAGCACAGCCGCGCCTATCGACAGGCCGATAACGAGCCCCTTCCTGCGCTTTTTGGCACGGCCTGTACCGCCCAATGCCATTCCGGACTCGTTTGCGGGGACAATGCCCTGCAGCATAGCGTCTCCGTAGCTTTCTTGAATGGGTTTTTCGGCGGCGGGAGCCTCCTCCGTAAGATATTCCCCCATAACGGAGGCGTCGCGGCAGGCGCTTCCCTCGCCTTCCGCGGCGGCTTCACCCTGCTCACCGCAGAACGGACAGGGGTACTCATTTATATCTTTTCCGCATTTTTTACAGATCATCTTATCTTCCTTCCGATGCCGCGGCATTATTCACCATTCATTATTTCGGCAAATCCGGAAGCAGGAAGCAGTGAATAGTGAATAGTTGTGGCAGCGCTGCGCGCATAATTTTAAATTTTTAATTTTATATGATCACCCGTTTAACTCACCCTAAATCTATACGCAAAGCTTTTAAATCTCGTCACGATTTGGATCCGTCGCCGTAAGGCGACACCACAATTATTAATTATTCATTATTAATTATTAATTATTTCCGCTTGGGTGTTGGGTGATCGCATATATTTAACAGTATATCATCATTGTACGCAATTGTCAAGACGGGAATTATCACCTCAGACTTTGGTAAAAAAACTGCGATTTGTGCAAGGTGCATAAAATATAATATGATATTTCTACATCGATAATTGCTTATATACAAAAAAACTATAGATTTTTTCGGAAAAATAGTGTATAATAGATTTTGGTGATTGCTATCCGGGAGCGGCACACGGCGTTCCCTATAAATTTTACAGGGGGTTACATAAATGAAAACCTATAAGTGCAAAAATATACGCAACATCGCTCTTGCCGGACACGGCAGCAGCGGAAAGACTTCCCTCGCGGAAGCTCTCATTTTCGCAAGCGGCGGCATCGACAGACAGGGTAAGATAGTTGACGGCAATACCGTCTGCGACTACGACCCCGATGAAATAAAGAGAAAGGTCTCGCTCAATACGGCTATCGCTTACGCCGAGTGGAAGGACGTTAAAATAAACATCGTCGATACTCCCGGTCAGTTCGACTTCATCGGCGGTATGTATGAAGGCATACGCGCGGCCGAGACCGTTGTAATAACCGTTCCCGCAAAGGACGGCGTTCAGGTCGGCACCATAAAGGCTTACAAGGAAGCCAAAAAAGAGGGCAAGGCGACTATGTTCGTGGTTACCAAGCTCGACGAAGACAACTCCAGCTTCTACCGCGTGCTCGAGGATCTCAAGGCAAACTTCGGCTCGTCCGTTTGCCCGGTCATCGTACCGTTCGATAAGCCCGGCAAGGTAGAAAGCTATATAAACCTGTTCGAGATGAAGGCCTATTCCTACGCGGGCGGCAAGGCCACCGAGGTAGAAATGCCCGCCTCCGAGAACCGCATAAAGGGTCTGCGCGCAGCTATGGCGGAGGCTATAGCCGAAACGGACGAAGAGCTTATGATGAGATTTTTCGAGAACGAGGGCGAGGATTTCACCGAAGCCGAGATCACAAAGGGTCTCCACGACGGTGTGGATCAGGGCAACATCACGCCAGTGGTCTGCTGCTCCGCCGAAAAGCTCGAAAGCATCGACAAGGTGCTCGACACGATGATATATATGCTCCCGTCGCCCGATGAGAGAAAGGACGAGATCGTTGACTACAACGAGAAAATGCCTCTCGCGGCGTTCGTGTTCAAGACCCTCGCGGACCCGTTCGTAGGCAAGCTCAGCTTCGTAAAGATAGTTGCGGGCGTGCTCACCGCAAAGGTGGATATGATAAACTCCCGCACAGGCGAGAGCGAAAAGTTCGGCAAGATGCTCGCGCTCAGAGGCAAGAAGCAGGAGGAGATGATAGAAGCGTACGCGGGCGATATCGTAGCTCTCACAAAGCTCAACGCCAACACCGGAGATACGCTCTGCGATTCCTCCAACGTATTCTCCCTTTCGCCTATCGAATTCCCGGTACCGTGCTACTTCAAGGCGGTATCCGCAAAGGACAAGAACGACGAGGGCAAAATAAGCGTCGCTATCAAGCGCCTGCTCGAAGAAGACCACACGCTCAGCTATGTGCATAACCACGAGACGCATCAGCGTGTCCTCGGCGGCCTCGGCGAACAGCATATCGACGCGTCTGTCACCAAGCTCAAAAACAAGTTCGGCGTGGACGTTATCCTCAGCGACCCCGTTATCGCATACCGCGAGGCTATCCGCAAGAAGGTCAGCGTTGAAGGCAAGCACAAGAAGCAGTCCGGCGGTCACGGTCAGTACGGTCACGTCAAGATCGAGTTCGAACCGCATGACAGCGAGGAACTGATCTTTGAGGAAAGAGTATTCGGCGGAAGCGTACCGAAGAACTTCTTCCCCGCAGTTGAAAAGGGCTTGCAGGAGAGCATCGTTCACGGCGTTCTCGCGGGCTATCCCGTTGTAAGACTTAAAGCTACGCTGTTCGACGGCTCTTACCACCCGGTAGATAGCTCCGAGCAGGCGTTCAAAATGGCGGCGCATATCGCGTACAAGAACGGCCTCACTCAGGCTTCACCCTGCCTGCTCGAGCCTATTGAGCTTATGAAGTTCACCGTTCCCGATGATAACACCGGCGACGTTATGGGTATCGTCAATAAGCGCCGCGGCGCCGTCCTCGGTATGAACCCCGTGGGCGAAGGCCTCACCGAGGTCGATGCGGAGCTCCCCATGGCAGAGACCGGCGACCTCGCTACCGTCATAAGACAGATGACTAAGGGCATGGGCTGGTTCACTATGGAGTTCGCCCGCTATGAGCAGCTCCCCTCTAACCTCGAAGCCGATGTCATCGCCAACGCTCCTAAGTTCAGCGAGTACGAGGGGTAAGAGAGCCGCTTACGCTCGAGACTGCGCTAGTGCTTCACAGAAGCACATATGCGCTCTGAGGAAGAGGCGTTGCCTCTCCCTCAGACTCCCTCACTACTTCCTTTGCGCGCCAAAGGAAGCGAAAGCGTTGAGAATAGCTTTCAGAATTGCGGCCATTAAGGTACATCATACACAAAAACAGCACTGTGCAGAAATGTACAGTGCTGTTATTTAATGTCTGCTCATCAACCGTGAAAAAGCTTCATAGCGCAGCTTGAAGACTTTTGTCCGCCCACAGGGCGGAATGAGCTTGACATCAAGGAATGTGTCATCTGTTGATGTTCAGTACTCCTTTTATCAGTTCACCGGGGTTGGTGCCGTAGATCTCGCAGAAGGTGCTGACGGAGGGTGCAAAGCGGATAGTATCGGCAGAGAAAACACCGCCGTCGAGGGTAAGGGAGCCGGAGCCGGAGAATAGCACGAGACCGTCGGAGCAGACTGCGGTATCGTATTCTCCGCCGCTGCCGGTAAGGGTGCTGCTGCCGCTGTCGCAGCCGATAACGAGGCGGTCGGAGCTTGATATCACCGCGCAGCCGTCCGGGTTGGAGATATCTGCGTCGTTGAAGACAAGCTTTACAGCGTCCTCTGTGGTAACATTGATGCAGCTGTCGCTGCAGGTGCCGGTGATGATATATACGCCGCCCTCGGATATCCTTATCTCGTTTCCGGTGAGCCACGCGCCCTGCCCGCTCACAGCGACCTCGTCACCAAAGTTTATACGGCATTCACTGTTGTGTACCTCCTCGTCGGTAAGTGACCGGTACGGCTCGGCTTCCGCCGTATAATAGTCTATCTGCTGCAGCCCGGCACAGCCGGATAATATCAGCACCGCACATATAGCGATAATTGTTCCGATATATTTCATATGATCTCACGCTCTTTGGGAATGCTCCGCGGTATGCTGCCGCCGGGGAATAACGTTGGTTGCGGAAAGAGACCCGCTCCCGTGGGTCTTTTTACTTATATTATCACTGTATTGTGACAGTATTATGACAGTTTGGGAGAAATATGATTATTATTGCGGGAAAAGGCATAAAAAAGGACACCGCGGCGGGCGTCCCGAAATTTTCACATACTTTTCCTCAAAAGCTCGGGGTCGTTGAGCGCATTTTCAACGAGGCGGCTCAATATCGCGGGATATCCTGCGCCGAGAGAACGAGCCTTGCGCATGGAATCCGGCGAAAGACTGATAGTCACCGAGCGCTCGGCATTTTCCGCCGCACGGCGCTCGTCCGTCCGGCGCTTCATTTCCTTCAGCTCCTCATAGGAATATGCGGGGCAGTCCTCGTCCGGCACCGGTTCTATATCCTCGAGAGCTTTCAGCTGCGCTGTCTGTTCCTCTGTGAGGGGGCGGCTCATTACTTCTTTCAATGCTGTTCTAACGATCATCGTACATTCTCCTTTCTTGATTACTTGCTTTTCTTGCCGATATTACGCGCAGCGATCTGCCGCGCTCGGTATAGATGACGGTCGCAACTATCATTTTACTGTCGATAAGACCTATGGCAAGATATCTGTCTTCGAATTCCGAATGCTCACCGCCATAGATCTCGATCCTGTTTCCGTCTGAAAAGATACGGACTGCTGTCCTGAAATCCATACCGTGTTTCCGAATATTTATCCTTTCCTTGTTATCAATCCCATTCAAAAGCTATATCATTATATATAATATTCATTTCACATCTCCACTGCTCTTTTTATATAATATACCGCAAACCGGATCAGATTGCAATACTTTTATACACTGCGCGTCCCACTTGACATACGACAATAAAAGTGATATAATAACAACATAAAAAACCACTATCTGCAATTTAAGAAAATTTTTGTTTCTGTCTCCTCCGCCGGAGGCGGGGGAGACAGAAACGTGAAACTTAATTTTCCTCTTAAGTTGTGAACAGTGCATAAAAACACAAAAAAGCAGGAGGACGATCGAAATGGAAAAAGAACAGTATCTTGAAGTCTATAGACACTCGCTTGCGCATATCCTTGCAAAAGCAGTGATCGAGATATACGGGAAGGAAGTACAGTACGCAATAGGGCCGCAGATAGCCGACGGCTTCTACTACGACTTCACTTTCCCCGAGGGTGTAAGCATCACTACCGAGGATTTTCCCAAAATAGAGGAGAAGATGCACGAGATAATCAAGCGCCGTGAGGACTGGAAGCGCGAGGAAGTTTCCAAGGCCGACGCGCTGAAAATGTTCGCGTCGCAGAAGTTCAAGTCCGAGATAATCAGCGAGCTCGCCGATGACGAAACTATCACGGTTTATTACACCGGCAGCGACTATGTTGACCTGTGCAGAGGCCCTCACGTTGACAACTCGCAGGAGCTGATGAACGCCGCGTTCGAGATAAGGAGCGTTTCCGGCGCGTACTGGCGCGGCGATGAGCATAACGACAGCCTCGTGCGCATCTACGCCTACGCGTTCCCGGACAAGGCAGCGCTCAAACAGCACAAGCAGCTCATCAAGGAAGCCCTCGAGCGCGACCACAAAAAGATAGGCAAGGAGCTCGAGCTCTTTATGTTCGACCACACCGCACCCGGTATGCCGTTCTGGCTCCCGCGCGGCTGGAAGCTGTTCAACACCCTGCTGTCCTACTGGCGCGAGATCCACGAAGCGCACGGCTACACCGAGATATCGGGACCCGTCCTCTCCAAGAAAGAACTGTGGGTAACTTCCGGCCACTGGGCACACTATATGGACGGTATGTTCATTATCCCCGGCGAGAACGAGGACGACCCCGACACCTATGCATTGAAGCCGATGAACTGCCCCAACGCGATAAAGGTCTATATGAACAAGCAGCGCTCGTATAAGGAGCTGCCGATAAAGATAAATCAGGTAGATACCATTCACCGCAAGGAAAAGTCCGGCGAGCTCAACGGTCTGTTCCGCGTGCAGCTTTTCAGGCAGGACGACGCGCACATTCTCGTTACCGAGGATCAGATAGCCGACGAGATCACCGATATCATGAACATCGCGAAGGAGCTCTACGACACGTTCGGGCTCACCTACAGCGCGGAGCTCTCCACCCGCCCCGACGACTATATGGGCGATATAAACGTGTGGAACAAGGCCGAGGCCGATCTTAAGGATATACTCGAAAAGCTGTTCGGCAAGGACGGCTATGAGCTCAACGAGGGCGACGGCGCGTTCTACGGCCCGAAGATCGACCTCAAAATGAAGGACGCTCTCGGCAGAGAATGGCAGACCGGAACCATACAGCTCGACTTCCAGCTCCCGCTCAACTTCAATATGAAGTATATAGCGCAGGACGGCAGCGAGAAGCAGCCCGTTATGATACACCGCGCGATATTCGGCTCGTTCGAGCGCTTCATCGGTATCATCACCGAGAACTTCAAGGGAATGTTCCCGTTCTGGCTCAACCCGTATCAGGTCGGCATAGTTCCTATCCGCACCGAGCACAACGAATATGCGCAAAAGGTATTCGACACGCTCAAAAAGAACGGTATCAGAGCGGAGATCGACCTCGCGGACGACAATATGAACAACAAGATCAAGAAGTTCAAGAGCTACAAGGATCCGTATATCGTGGTCGTCGGCGACAATGAGGCCGCGAACAACACCGTTTCCGTCAACATCAGAGGCAACAAGAAGATGAACAATGTCCCGCTCGACAGGTTCGTTGAGATATGCCGCAAGATGATAGACGAAAAGCCGCTGGAGATCATTGACAGCGCGGAATAAAGAAGGCGCCGGACGATGTCTAAATGGGATAAGCTTTTCGAACGGATATGTTCGTGTCCGTCCGATGTCAGATTCGAGGAATTAAGAAAAGTGCTTGAAAAGCTCGGATATACCGCCGGCTCTCCGGGAAGCGGCAGCAGTCATGTCACATTCAGAAAACCGGGACGCTGCCCCATAACGATCCCAAAACACGAACCGATAAAAAAGGTATATGTGCTGCTTGTAAAAGAAGTTATCGAGGAGGACATATCGGATGAAAACGCTTGAAGAATATATGAAGCTCCCGTATAGAATGGAGATCATACCGGACGCGGAAGAAGGCGGATTTGCCGTATC
Organism: Ruminiclostridium sp.; assembly: GCA_017458655.1. Classification (GTDB taxonomy): domain Bacteria; phylum Bacillota; class Clostridia; order Oscillospirales; family Ruminococcaceae; genus Ruminiclostridium_E. Next base: position 17,701 of record JAFTAG010000086.1, read on the forward strand.
ATTCCCCGATCTGCCCGGATGCCTTACCTGTGCGGATACAATGGAAAAAGCGCTTTTCAATGCGCAGGACGCAAAAAAGGAATGGCTGGCGGCCGCTATTGAGGAGAATATTGCAATTCCGGAGCCGTCGCGCGCGGACAGAGAAACTTTTCGCCTTGATCTTCCCGCTTCACTGCAAAAACAACTTGCCGAAAACGCCAGACGGGAGGGCATAAGCATTGACCGCTACTGCCTGTATCTCCTCGCAAAGCACGGCAGTTCGGCAATACAGCAGTAATACTATGAAAAAAGAAATAAAAGCATACCTCGCGGAAGTCGAGCTTCGCATCAAGAGCAGGGACAGCATCAATGAGCGGTTCCTCGCGGAGCTGCTCACCCGGATAGGGTTTTATCAGCACGAACGGCTCATTCACCTTATCGTGACTATGACGTTCGCTATAATGACCGTACTGTCGTTCTTTATGCTCGTCACGTCGTATTCGCTGCCCGTTCTGCTTCTGTCGCTGCTGTTTCTCGCGCTTGTTATACCGTACATCTCGCATTACTATTTCCTCGAAAACAGCACACAGAAGCTGTATAAGCTGTACTATGAGGCGCTGGAGATAAGCGCCGGTCAGCACAGGGAATGACAAAAACGAATAAAAAGCGCACAGGAAAGACCCGTGCGCTTTTTTGTGTTCAGCTTTTTTTCAGATAGCGTTCGCCGTTTATCTCTATGCCGCCGATGTCGTCGAGCTGTATCAGCTCGGGGAGAAGGAAATAGCACCATGTGTCCGACCATGTCGCATATATGCTGCCGTGCTCATAGGCCGGTCTCGTTGTGCCGTCATTCATCACAGGCTTTATCTCGGGCATTTCCACGGTATCGCCGCTATTGTACCGCGGCATTAACGAAAACGTATCGGAATAAAACCCTATCTGCGTAAGGGTCAGCTTATCTCCGTTTTCGTTGAACACCTCCGCTGTGCCGATATTCTTTTCGACCTCGGTATAGAGCTCTATGCCGCCGAGCTCGTTCCATTCGTCCTCGTTATCATCCAGCTCGTACTCCCCGTTCTCATTAAGGGAAAACGTCCGGGGCTCCGGGTAATCGTAGATGTTGAACCGGATATATGTCCCGCCGGTAAGGGTCTTCACTCCCGCCCCGCTCATGGTCGTGTTCAGCTCGTGCTCGGAGATATGCACCACGAACGGCTTTGACAGGCTGCCGCGAGGGTCGATGCCGCGGAATTCCGTTGACATATCATAGTGCAGGGGATATACGCCTCTGTGAAACAGCCCGTCGTGGCAGGCATACGGCAGGATACGCGGCAAGGGCGTTCCGTCGAGAGACTCCGCCGTCATTATGCAGGTCAGATAATTCCCGTCAAAATACGTCTTGTCGAGCGTTATCCTGAAATGCTCGTTTGCCGAGGAAAGCGGGCTCTCCTCATCTATGACCGCCGTCGTTACGGTCTCCGACGCGTCCGGGAAGAATATATCCACGGACTGCCGATGAAAATAGTTGACCAATGCTCCCACGGAAACGGTCAGCGCCGCCGCTGCCGCTATCGAAGCCGCTATGACCGCAGGCTTCCTGAATCCGAACTTTTTCTTTTCCATATTACCCGTCCTTTCTTTAACGATATTTACAAATGCTTCATCGTCAGAAAAAGGAGCTTTCTCAAACGCCTCGTCAAAAGCGTTCTCAAAAAAATCTCTGTAATTCATCATGTATATCATTCCTTTCATCAGACAGCAGCGCTCTCAGCTGCCGCCTGCCTCTGCTCAGCCTTGCCATAACGGCGCTCTCGGTGGTTTTGAGTATCTTTGCCGTCTCGGCTGCCGAATAGCCTTCATAATAATACATATACAGGGCGGCGCGGTTCTTCCGGCTGACCTTGTGCAGTATTTCGAGCAGCCCGCCGCTTTCCGTTACATCGTAATGCACCTTCTCGGCGGCCTCCTCGAGCGGAACGGAAAACCTGTACCAATGCGTGTGCAGCAGGTTCTTGCTCATATTCATCGCACACCGCAGGAGCCATGCCTTGACGTGCTCGTCGCTCTCAAACCCGATGTCCGACGTATATAGCTTCATAAACACCTCCTGCGATATATCCTCGGCATCGCTCGTGTTACGCACATAGCATAGCGCCGCGGATATCACGCTTTTTCTGTAGAGCCGCACATATCGTTCAAGCTCATTGTCGGTCACTGCGCCTCACCTCCTTTTCCGATGAAAGGCCTTTCACTTATAATACAGTTGACAACGTCAAAACCTGACGTTTTTGCGAAAAAATTTTTTACCCATTTATAGAAACGGAAACAGATCTTGTCTATACATCATAGCGTCAAAAGACGGCGAGAAAACAATTTTTTATTCCCGGGGAAAAATAAAAAGCGGCGTGAGATGCCGCGCCGCAAATTCCGACAGGGGAACGTTATGGAAATATATCTACAACAAGATCGCGCGTTATCGCGATTATCTCACGGAGCCAGTAGCTCGGCATCGTGATAAGCACGGGCGAGGGGTCGGGGTAGATACCCGAGGCGGTGAATCCCGCACGCCTCGCCTGCCGCACACCGCGGTAAATGTGGTAGCATTCACTGACAATGACCACATTTTCGGGCAGGTCTTCCCGGAAAATTATCCCGACGGAATTTTTTATGTTCTCCTCGGTGTTGGTGGAGTCGGGCTCGGTATAGATACGCTCGTCGGCGATACCGTGTCCGGTGAGATACCGGCGCATCGAAACAGCCTCGGGCTCGATCTCGTCGGCGCCTTGTCCTCCGGTAACTATACATACCGCTTCGGGGTGAGCGTCCAGATATTCTATGCCCTTTATCAGCCGCAGCTCGAGCATTGTCGAGGGATAGCCGTCTATGGTCTTGCAGCCGAGAATTATCACGGTCTGCGGAGTTCCCCCGTCGATCGCAGACACGGCAACAGCTTTATCCTCGCCGTGCAGCATTTCCGAGGCAATAAGCGCCGAGATCACCGCGCAATATATGGCAAATACGCCGAGCAGCGCTCCGAGAACTATCACGGCTGTTTTCAGCGGTTTATTCTTCCGTAAAAGAGGATAGAAGCATACGAGCAGTATCACCGTTACACAGAAAATGCAGCCTGTAACATTCCCGTGGTTTATCTGGTTAAGGCTCATCGTGAACAGGAATGTATATAGCAGAAAACCGCATATCAGAACGGCTGTGACACCGGCAATAATTTTTATCACTTTCATATATTGATTATTTGTATGTCTATGTGTCTGCTCCTTTTGACCGGTCGTTATCCGCTTGTCAAGGGTACTCCAAAAAATTTTTCTGCGGAAAAATTTTTCGAAGCCTCCCCCATTGACAAACGGATTGCGGCGTGGGTATCGGCTGCGCCGACGGGGCTGGGTAGAGAGCAAGACCAAGCTGCCCCCCGTCGCTCTTTCCATTTTACCACGCCGCACCACGACCTGCCTTTGTGAAGACTTGTAGGTCTGTGGCCTCGGGGGCGAATAAAAAGCAAGAGCTGTAAAAGAAACGCAAGCTCTGATTTATGTCTATTGACTTTTAGATGTGACTATATGGCCGCAGCGCCTGTAAAGTCTGCTGAACGTCGCAAACGGGCCTGTCGGGTGCAGCGTCACGCTGCCGCGGGGAGTCCAGAGGGGCCGACGTTAGGCCCCTTTGGCAGGGGTTTGGGGGCAGCGCCCCCATTCTCAAAAAATCTTTCTTCTTACGGGGGTTTGGGGGCAACGCCCCCAATCTCAAGCGAAGCGACATCTGTGTTCTCTCGAGCGGCAGCGGCCTGTCTCAGCCGCAAAGCTTCTTAAATCTTGCCATAGCTTCTTTGGTGTTCTCGAGCGTATTGAAGGCTGTGAGGCGGAGCCAGCCGTCACCGTTCTTGCCGAAGCCCTCGCCGGGGGTACCCACGACCTCTGCCTCGTTGAGCAGCTTGTCGAAGAATTCCCAGCTTCCCATACCGAACGGGCAGCGGAACCAGATATAAGGCGAGTTCTTGCCGCCGGTGTACTTTATTCCGAGCTCGTCGAACGTATCGGCCATGACCTTTGCGTTCTCCATATACTTTTCTATGACCGCCTTTGTCTGCTTCTGACCTTCCTCGGTGAATACCGCCTCCGCTGCGCGCTGTACGGGGTATGCAACACCGTTGAACTTGCTGCCCTCGCGGCGTATCCACAGGTCTCGGAAGGAATGCTCCGAGCCGTCGGGAGCCTTCAGCATCAGCTCCTTCGGTATAACGGTGTAGCCGCAGCGCAGACCCGTGAAGCCTGCGGTCTTTGAGAGCGAGCATATCTCGATCGCGCACTTGCGGGAGCCCTCTATCGCGAATATGGAATGCGGGATATCGGGGTCGTGAATGAATGCTTCATACGCGGAATCGTATATTATCACCGCTTCATTCGCGATAGCGTAGTCCACCCATTCTTTGAGCTGCGGCGCGGTATAAGCGGAGCCGGTCGGGTTGTTCGGCGAGCAGAGATAGATGATGTCCGCGTGAACGCTCCTGTCGGGCATTGCCGCAAAGCCGTTGCTCTCGTCGGAGTTCGCGAACAGCACCTTGCGCCCGCCCATTACGTTCGCATCGACATATACGGGGTAAGCGGGGTCGGTGATAAGCACGGTGTTGTCGGCGGCGAGGATATCACCGATGTTGCCGCAGTCGGACTTGGCGCCGTCGCTTACGAGAACTTCCTCGGGAGCTACGTCCGCGCCGTTCTTTTTGTAGTAGCCCGCGATAGCTTCACGCAGGAAGTCATAGCCGAGGCCGCTGTCCTCGTAGCCTCGGAAGGTCTCCTTTACGCCCATTTCCTCGGTCGCCTTCTTCATAGCCTCGACAACGGCGGGAACGATAGGGAGCGTTACATCGCCTATGCCCATTCTGATGATCTTATTGTCGGGGTGGGCGGCTATGTACTCGCGCACGCGCTTGCCTATCTCGATAAAGAGGTAGCTCTTTTTGAGCTCCAGAAAGTTTGCGTTCATTTTTGCCATAATGTTGTTTCCTTTCCTGCAAAAAAATGTCCTGCGCTGTCCGCAGTCCGTGATACCCCCGCATCACGCCCGCCTCGGGCGTGATACAAAAGATAAACCACTACTATTATAACACAGATCCGCCGATTTGAAAATACTTTTTTGAAAATTTTCGATTAAATTTTGAATTTCCGCCTATAATCATATTGCAGGGCACATACCGCACAGGATCCGCGGCTCCATACGCGGACTGCCGGAGCCGTGCTAAACGTTTCCCCCCCGCCTACGGAGGGGAAAACAAAAAACCACGGCACTATATGCAGCCTGTGTGCGGCCGTACCGGACTTTCCCCGCCTGCGGCGGCAGAGTGTATTTCACATACGGAGGACATACAATGACAAAAAAAGAAAAGCTTCTCGACATATCAATGCTTCTCGGAACGGCGGCCGCCGTGCTCATCTCGATGTTCGCGGGGTTCGCGAAGGAGACCGACAAGCTGTACGAAAGCACGTTCCGGCTGCACATACTCGCGAATTCCGACAGTCCGGAGGATCAGCGGATAAAGTACGAGCTGCGGGATTATATCCTCACAGACCTCGGTGCGGTGTTCTCGTCGTGCAGGACAAAAGAGGCGACAGTCGCGCTCGCCGAGCGGAACATACCGTATATCGAGCAGCGCTCGAATGAATTTCTGATGACACACGGGTACGGGTTGACCGTGAAATGCTCGGTGGAGAACACGGAATTCCCGACGCGCGTGTATGGCGATATGACGCTGCCCGCGGGGAATTACGACGCTCTGCGTGTGGTGATAGGCGACGGCGAGGGGAAGAACTGGTGGTGCGTGCTGTTCCCGTCGGTGTGCATAAAGGCTGCCGCCGTGCCGGTGAGCGCGTTCCCCGCAAGAACGCTCTACGAACAGCGAAAGGCCGCCGACCGTTTGACAGCCGACAGCCTTAAAGCCGAGCGCGGTGAGGTGGAATACCGTTTCGCGCTGTATGATCTGATAAAAAGTATTTTCGGAGTGTGAGCGTCACTGCCCGCTCTGACGGACAAAATATTCCTGCGGCTTCTTGCAGACGGGGCAGAATTCCGGAGCGGAGGGGCCGCAGTGGAGGTGTCCGCAGTTGCGGCAGAGCCATACAGTCTCGCCGCTGTCGGTGAAGACCTTCCCGCCGTTTATCTGCTCGATCAGCGCGCGGTATCTGTCCTCGTGGCGCTGCTCAATGCTTCCCACCATATCGAAAAGCCCCGCTATGTTGTCGAAGCCCTCGTCGCGTGCGGTCTGCGCGAAGCTCGCGTACATATCCGTCCACTCGTAATGCTCGCCGCCCGCCGCGTTTTCGAGCACCCTGACTGTGTTTGCGGGGACTCCCTCGCTTATCAGCGACAGCCACAGCTCCGCGTGAGCCTGTTCGTTTGCGGCGGTGATATCGAACACGTCCGCTATGCCCTGATAGCCTTCTTTTCTCGCTATCGTGCCGTAGAGGTTGTATTTTGTCCGCGCCTGTGCTTCACCCGCCACCGCGGCTTTGAGATTTTCAAGTGTTTTTGAGCCTTCAAGCTGCATTTTTCATCACCCTTTCCGAAGATAGGGTGTCCGTTTTGGTTGAAAATATACTTGGGCTCTGCTACTTTTGCCCGGTCGTTATCCTGTTGTAAAGGGTACTCCAAAAAATTTTTCTGCGGAAAAATTTTTCGAAGCCTCCCCCTTGACAACAGGATTGCGGTATGCTGTCGGTGCGCGCCGACGGGGCAGGGTGGGAAGCAAGAGCAACTGCACCTCCCCGTCGCACCTTCAATTATAGCATACCGCACCACGACCTGTGCGCTGCAAACTCGTAAGTCTGTGGCCTCGGGGGCGAATAAAAAGCAAGACTTGCGGCGCTCGCGCGGCGCTCGCAGAGACCTGTGCGCCGACACAACTTGTCTATAAGCGCGGACTAAATCTTACGTTCTGCTGAAACTCTCGACGCGGATTCGGAGCGGCCGTCGCCGCCGCTCGGGTCAAGGGGGCAGCGTTTGCCCCCTTGCGGGGGTCTGGGGGCAATGCAGGACGCATTGAAGAGCTTGCTCAGAACGCCGCACGGATGCGGCGCTTAAAGGCAAGCTCCAGAGCGCCCCCATTCTCAAAAAATCTTTCTTCTTACGGGGGTTCGGGGGCAGAGCCCCCGTCTGTATCTTCTCTCAGCCTCTCAAGCGGCCTCTCAATATCCCTCTGCCGTTGCTGCCGAAGTACACTTGGCCGAAGGTGCGGAGGTCTGCTGCCATACTGTCGCCGATAAGGCCGAACTGATGATTGTCATCATTTATCTTCTGCCACGTCTCGCCGCTGTCGGTGGAGCGCCAGATGCCATAGACATCTTCATTCTGCCCTATCGCATAGAGCGTCATGGGGCTGTTCCCGTCCTTCGGGGCGCCTACCGCGAACGCCTTTGCACTCTGGATATTCTTGCGGACGACCTCGCCCTGTCCGTAGTCGGAAACGTGATACACGCCGCCCGCCGCTGTCGCGAGCCACACATCACCCGTTTTGTCGGGGTCGGCAACGGGGGTGCAGTTGTCGGGAATGAAGCTCCCGCACATCTTGAATGTCGCGCAGCCGTCCTTTGTGACATACAGCGCGCCGGAAGTATAGACATACAGCACATCGGGGTCGAAGCAGTCGGCGGCAAGCTTCGCGCTCGCAAACGCACGCTCTGCCTTTTCCCACGTCTTACCGTAGTCGAGCGTCTTGTATATTGCCGCTGCCGACTTGTTCGTCCAGTAGATGACCTTGCCGTCGCAGCTTATCTCGACAGTCCCGCAGTCGCCCTTGACGCCCTTCGGTCTGTTTACGTTTTTCCATGTCACGCCGCCGTCCTGCGTTATTGCGATTGGCTGGCTGCCGTCGCCCGTTCTCGCGGCTATCTCGGGGGCATTGTATGCGCAGGCTATACAGCGGGTCGCGCCCATAAAGCCGTTGCCGTTCATATATTCCGGCACCTTGTCGATATCGCGGTGGGTGAAGCCGTCAACATCGCCCATTCCCGAATAAAGCCGTATATCGTCGGAATTTGCCGCCCGCAGCGTCATTACCGCTGTCTCTTCAAGTCCCGCGCAGTGCACCTCAAAATTCACCGTCTCGCTGCCCCATTTCGTGAGGTTCGTCGAGCGGTATATCGTCGCGCCTGTGCCGTAGATGATCTCGTCGCTGTTGAACGGGTCGATCTCGAGGTCTCCCATCATCCAGCCAAGCTTGGCGTGGTCGC
>JAFTAG010000087.1 GCA_017458655.1 Ruminiclostridium sp.
CGGAGATAAGCGTAATGACCGACGGGAAGTGGTTTGCCTACATTCTCGGACAGCTTATCTCCAACAGCCTCAAATATTTTGCGTCGGAGCGCGCTCCCGGGATCCGCATTACCGCCGAGGATATGCCCGACTGCGTGAAGCTCCGTTTCCGCGACAACGGCATAGGTATTCCCGCCGCCGACATACCGCACATATTCGACAAATCCTTCACCGGAACAAACGGCAGAACGGGCGCGAAGTCAACGGGAATGGGACTGTACATCGTGAAAAATCTCTGCGCAAAGCTCGGTCACGGTATTGAGGTGCAGTCGCAGGTCGGAGAATACACCGAGTTTATTATCACTTTTGCGAAAAATGACTATTACAAGCCGTAATATTACAAAATTGTAATGTTCTGTAATGTTAAAACAGCGACAAAACAGAAAACCTGCTGTATAATGTAGAAAAACAACAAAGGAGACCGGATATGGAACTACTCAGAATACAGAACATCGAAAAATACTACGGCAGCAAGTCAAGCCTCACGAAAGCGCTTGACGACATCTCGCTCACTGTTGACAAGGGCGAATTTGCCGCAATAATGGGCGCGTCCGGAAGCGGCAAAACAACGCTGCTCAACTGCATTTCCACTATCGACAGCGTGACCGCCGGGCATATCTTTCTTGAAAATACGGATATCACCACACTCAGGGGCAAGCAGCTGAACCGCTTCAGAAGCGACAAGCTGGGATTTATCTTTCAGGACTTCAACCTGCTCGATACGCTGACTGCATTTGAAAATATCGCGCTTGCATTGTCTATCAAGAAGGAAAAAGAGGACGTTATAACCCGCCGCGTCAACGAGGTCGCGGAGCAGCTCGGCATCACCGATGTACTGCAAAAATACCCGTACCAGATGTCCGGCGGTCAGAAGCAGCGTGTCGCGTCCGCGCGGGCGATAGTCACCGACCCGAGGATAGTGCTTGCGGACGAGCCTACCGGCGCGCTTGATTCAAAGTCCGCGAAGCTGCTTCTCGAACGCTTCAACTATCTCAACAGGGAAGTCGGCACAACGATAATGATGGTCACCCACGACAGCTTCACCGCAAGCTACGCGAGCCGCGTGATCTTCATAAAGGACGGAAAGCTGTTCCACGAGCTCAACCGCGGCAGTGATACCCGCAAGCAGCTCTTTGATAAGATAATCGACGTTGTGACATTACTGGGAGGTGACGTCAGCGATGCTCTTTAAATTATCTCTCGGTAATATCCGCAAAAGCCTGCGCGATCACGCGATATATTTCTTTACGCTGATGATAGGCGTGGCTGTATTCTATGTGTTCAACGCGATCGAGACACAGACCGCTTTCATTATCGTATCAAGTGATACTCGAAGGATGATCGAGCTTATGACAAGTCTGCTGTCCGGCGTAAGCGTGTTCGTATCGGCTGTCCTCGGCGGTCTTATCGTGTATGCGAGCCGCTTTCTTATGCGCCGCAGAAATAAGGAATTCGCATTGTATATGCTCCTCGGAATGAGCAAGGGCAGGGTCTCCGCGATACTGCTGACGGAAACACTTATTATAGGTGCGGTATCGCTCGGGGCGGGGCTTCTGCTCGGTGTAGGACTTTCACAGCTTATGAGCGCGTTCACTGTCAGCCTGTTTGACGCGGATATGACGTCGTTCGGGTTCACGTTTTCCGCCGACGCGGCAGTAAAAACGGTGATCTATTTCGCGCTGATATATGTCGTTACAATGCTGTTCAACACGGTGATAGTCGGCAGGTTCAGACTGATTGACCTTATGCGCTCCGACAAAAGATCCGAGTCTCAGAAACTGAAAAATCCTCTGGTATGCGTCATAGTTTTTCTTGTCGGAGCCGCAATGCTCGGGTACGCATATTACAAGGTGGCTTTCGACACCTTTAATATAGAAAATTCCGCCGAAATGCTTCTTTATATAGCAATGGGCTCAGTCTCCACGTTTCTGATATTCCTGTCGGTATCGGGTATGATGACCCGCATTCTGACTGCATCAAAGAAGCTGTATTATAAAGAGCTCAACTGCTTCACGTTCCGCCAGATAGGGAGCCGTATAAACACCATGGTCGTGTCAGCGAGCATTATATGCCTTATGTTGTTCGTGACTGTATGCACACTTGCGGCGGCTTTTTCGCTGAAAAACTCGCTTGAGGATAACATCGGCAAATACGCGCCGGTCGATCTTTGCGTCGAGACATTCGGAACCGAAGACGTAATGAGCGATACAGATATAAAAGAGCTGTATGGCTGGATCGGCGTTGATCTTGACGAATATCTTTCCGAATACGTACAGTTCACGGAGTATAACCTGAATGATTTCACAGGCGCAGACTTTTTCGGCGAATATCTTGAATCGGCTCGGAAAAAGTCGAACACCGTAAACATTGCCGACATTTCCGAAAACCTCATACATCTGAGTGAATATAACCGGCTTGCCGGGCTTTACGGCTTTGAGACACTTGATGTTCCCGACGGCTGCTATGC
>JAFTAG010000088.1 GCA_017458655.1 Ruminiclostridium sp.
AAAATTCCCACACCTCCGCGCTTATCACCGCAAGCGACAGCACGACGGCTGCAATAACGCACATAAGCACCGAAATACGCATAGCGATCGCGAATATCAGCAATATAACGCCGCCCGCCGCATATATCCCATACGCAGGCAGACGGTCTTTCAGAAAGTCCGTAAGCTTCATTTCAGCACATACCCCTGTTTCTTGCGAGTTTCGACAGCGTTCTCAAATCCCAGCTCCGCGAGCTTGCCGCGCAGTCGGCTGATATTCACGGACAGCGCGTTGTCATTGACAAATTCCTCGTTGTCCCAGAGCGCTGTCATAAGCATATCGCGGGTGACTATCTCGCCCTGCCTGTCGAGCAGCAGACGGAATATTATCATCTCGTTTTTCGTGAGTATCTGCTCGTTATCACCGAGCTTTATGCTGCCCTTTGCGGTGTTTACCTCCGCGCCATGGTAGTTCTGCGCCGTGGTCGTTTTACCGCTGCGCTTGAGTACCGCGGATATGCGCAGGAGCAGTATGGCGGGATCGTACGGTTTTGTGATGTAATCGTCCGCCCCGTAGCTCAGCGAGATCACCTCGTCAAGCCCGCTGCTGCGGCTCGTGAGCATTATCACGGGAGTGCCGCTGTGCCTGCGGAATTCCTGCAAGAGCTGTTCGCCGTTTGCGCCCGGAAGATTTATGTCGAGCAGCACGAGATCGGCATTTGCGCTTATCATCTCATTCAGAGCATTGTTGAAATCCGTCACCGAAGATGTGCCGTAACCGGAATTTTCAAGAAGCTTGGCAAGCTCCGAGCAGAGCACAGCATCGTCTTCAACTATCATTATTTTGTTCATAATATCACCCCGAACGTTATTATATCACAATCGGGCGCAACTTTCAATATAATTTCTTATCGTAATATAATGGTGATAAGCTTCGAGCTGGGGTATTTCTGAGCGAAAATGCGTTTTTCCTCGGCGAGATATATTTCACCTGCTTTTTTAAGGACCTCCTCTCCGAGGCTGTTCTGAAGGTCTTTTGCAAAGCCGTCGAGTTGGTCGGCTATTTCCTTCGTCTGATATGCAAGGCTGTCGGTAAAGCCGATAAAGCCCGCAGAGGACATATGATCTCGTGCCATATCATCACCTCCGAGGCATAAAAAATACCGCTCTGCACGCGAATGCAAAACGGTATTTGTGGTATTCTGTTCATTCAGACTGCTTCTTTTATATTCTGAGAGCCTTCAGATGGTCTTATTGAAATAATATAATCCCGAATATTTTTTAAGGACACATTCGGATTCTTCTCTATATACTCAAGCGTCCTGTCAACATATAAAAATTCATCTCCATTTTCATCGGGATTTATTGTCATTACCATTGTACAGAAAGCATCATCTTTTCCGTCTGTATCCTTCTGTCTTGCTTTTATCAATTCCATAAGTCGTATTTCTTTTTCGCTAAGAGGACAATTACTCATTTTTCTTCATTCCTTTCCGTATAAAATCTATTTTAGCCTGATTCTTTGGCGTTAAAGATATTTTCGTGGTAAAATAATAATCTCCCGGTATCTCAAGAGGGTCCGCAACATAAAAAATACGGGTCATATTCATAAGGAATCAATTCACCGACCGTTGTATTCGGATGATCCGTTAATATAGCACTCGATACCGTTCTTAATTCTTTCTTGCTCATACGAATGCCAGGAGCTGTATAACTGCCGCCACCGGAGCCGCCGGAACCACCTCCAGAATGTCCGTCTGAAACGCTTCCCATAAAGTAACCGTGCTCTCCTTTGATGTAATGTCGTGCTCGCTTTTCATCTTTCGTCATCATTATACCACGAACTTCATCATTTGTCAACCCCGAAGCCGAGCTCATAACAGAAGTCTTATCGGTATTCGGCGTGTAGATCTGCCCGGTCCCAAGGCATAAAAAATACCGCTCTGCATTCGCATGCAAAACGGTATTTAAAGTATTAAGATTTGCTTTTTAGTATAAAGGGCTCGGTGCTTCAAATTGTTTAGCATCTTCGTTCCACACAGGAATGCCCCATAACTTGTTTAGCACCTCAATAATATGCGATCCGTTCCCAACAGGTGTAGTGCTGACATAATTGAACATATAATCTACGCCCTTATCGTCGACTTCTTTGAGTCCTTTGCATATTGCATCGGCAAAATCCGGCGTAGGCTCATTGTTTATCAAGATATTCTTTATTGCGTTGACTTTGTCTGTTCTATTCATCATCAATCACCTTGTATATGTTGTAGTCGCCTTTCCTTCTGTTCTCAAAATAATAGGTTTTATTATTCATTTTTATTTGAGAAAAAGGCTTACCTTCATGAATTCCTTCATAATCATCACTTGTTATTGCCGAGCAAACTTCCTTAAATTCTGCATGGGGCAGATAATATGTTGGAGTTGAGAAAGGAACGCCCTCTATATCAAGTCTTGCTGTTTTGCTGTAGTATCCGCCAGATGACTTGCCGCCGCCCCCGCCGCCGTCTTTATCTAAGAAAACGTGCTTTCCGTGGATTGTTGCCCAACCTCTGTTTTCAAGTATAGCACGAAGCTGCTCATCTGTCAAGTGTCAAGCGTTCATTTTTTCGAGCTTGCCGGTGTTCGGAGTATAAATATCCTTTGTCTTCGGATCCACAAGAACAGCGTCCAGTCCGAGCTTTATGAAGTTGAAACCAAGCGGCGGCTTGTCTTCCATTTCGCGTATCTCATCGAGCTGATAGATGTTATTCTCCAATGCCACAGCATAAGCGTTCATACGGCTTGCGAAGTCCCCGCGGGTCAGCTCCGAGGTATCGAATGCAAAGTAATAATGCCCCGCTTTCTCCGCTTCCGTGAGCAGATCACGGTCAAGTGCCGCTTCTATCGTATTGATAAGCGGCATAAGGCAGTTCTGCACGAACTGTGATATAGTCGCCTCGGTAGCCTTGCCGTTCAGAACATCGAGCGGCATACAGAACAGCTTACAGAGCTCGGCGGCGTTCGTCTGCTTATTCTCGTTGAGCTGTAATTCCACACTTGTGGAGCTCGCTTCGTGGAAGTCCATTCCGTTATTCAGCACAACGATATTATCCGCGCTGTCGTTGGAATTGCTGTACAGATCACGCCAAACCTGTTTCAGAACGTCCATAGCATTTCGGTCAACCGTGGAAGCCGCTTTCAGAAATCCGCGCTTGTTGCCGCCTTTGCGGATATCAGTATCCTCAGCGCCTTTTACTTGACGCCCTTCCAGACTACGCTCATTATCGTTACATCATCGAACGGGTCATTTTCGGGCTGGAACGCATCGACCTCGCGTTTCAGGTCGGTGACTGTTTCCTTTGGTGTCTTGCCCTCGTTGCGTTCAAGCACTTTTATCAGCCTGTCCATACCGAAGCGGGAGCCGTCCGCAGCCTTCGCCTCGGGAACGCCGTCGGTATATAGGAACAGATTGTCGCCCTTTTCAAGCCGCAGGGTCTCGACTGTAAATTCGGTATCCTCCATAGCGGCGAGGGGCGGACAGTTGTCCTTTTGTATGACCTCGACAGACTTTCCGTGAACGCCGATA